>CAZYYR010000222.1:0-4226 GCA_964651465.1 uncultured Nitrosospira sp. | reverse complement strand
GCCCACGAAGCGGCCCGCGGATTCCGTCATGACTGCCTGTACGTCCATACCGTCCTGTACCAGAAGACGGGCGACTTCCGCAGCCTTGTATGCTGCGACACCCCCTGTCAGCCCCAGGAGCACGCGCCGGTTCGTGAAGGACTTACCACTCATCATCTCGGGGATCGTTGTGTCTAGAAGCGAGGAGTTTAACCTAAAACCGGCGGCCCTTGACAGCATGGACGGGTTCCGGCATTTCAAGTTTTTCACCCTCCTGCCGTTATAGCAACGATCCTTTACAGATGGTTTATTCTCTATCTCATGGCAATCTCAGACTGGCCTGAATCCGAACGGCCGCGGGAGAAGCTCCTAAAAAACGGCGCGGCACATCTTTCCGATGCCGAGCTGCTGGCAATTTTCTTGCGCACGGGGATAGCAGGCAGGAGTGCAGTGGATCTCGCCCGGGAACTGCTCCAGCACTTCAATGGAATAACGGGGCTGTTTGGTGCGGACCAGCATGCCTTCTGCCAGATGCCGGGCATGGGTCCGGCGAAATTCGCGCAGTTGCAGGCGGTGCTTGAGATGGCGCGACGGGCGCTGGAGGAAAAAATGAAATGCGGCGACACCCTCAGTTCCCCCGCATCGGTGCGCGATTACCTGCGCCTCAGCCTGCAAGGAAAAAAACACGAAATCTTTGCAAGTATCTTTCTCGACGCACAGAACCGGACGATTGCAGTGGAAGAGCTATTCAAGGGCACGCTTACCCAGACGAGCGTGTACCCCCGGGAAGTGGTCAAGCGGGCATTGCACCATAATGCGGCGGCAATCATTTTCGCGCATAATCACCCTTCCGGTGTGGCAGAGCCAAGCCAGGCCGATGAGGTCCTGACCCAATCGTTGAAGCAGGCGCTGGCGCTTGTGGATGTGAAAGTGCTGGACCATTTTATCGTGGGAAGCGGGACAGCCATGTCATTTGCGGAACGCGGACTGATTTGATTTGAGGAAATCCGGGGAACCAGGGTATAATGCGCGTTTTTCCGCTTCTGGATTGAATCAATCATGGCACGAGTATGTGAAATCACCGGAAAGAAGCCCATGACCGGTCATCACGTTTCCCACGCGAACAACAAGACCAAGCGTCGTTTTTTACCTAATTTGCAGCGGCGTCGTTTCTGGGTCGAAAGCGAGAATCGCTGGATCAGCCTGCGCGTAGCCAGCGGCGCACTGCGGACGATCGACAAGAACGGGATCGACGCGGTACTGGCCGAAATGCGCGCACGCGGTGAACGCATTTAGGCACGCAGCGTTCCTGACAAACCTGAAGGCACGAAACTGAGTATGAGGACTCTTTCATGAGAGAAAAAGTAAAGCTCGAATCCTCCGCGGGAACGGGGCATTTTTATACGACCACCAAGAACAAACGGACCATGCCGGAGAAAATAGAAATTCTGAAATTCGACCCGGTTGTACGCAAGCACGTCAAGTACAAGGAAACGAAGCTCAAATAAGATCTGTACCCTTTCAGGATAATAAGGAAATTCAAAGTATCAAAAGCAAAAACCCGCCATTGGCGGGTTTTTGCTTTTCTGCATCCCGTTTCACCGCTCAGGCATAGCAACGTAATCTGCGCGAGAAATTCTGCAGCACCTCGATGCCGCTCTCCTCGGCGCGATGACACCAGTCCTCCAATTGCTTGACCAGTTCGTCCGTGGATGAAGTCGAGCGCTGCCATACCGCTTTGAGCTCTTCACGCATCTTGTAGACCTTATCGAGCGTACTCGTCTTGCTCAGCACCATATTCAGCCTCACACGCTCCTCTTCCTGCAGCGTCCCGGAGTCGGCCAGCACCCAGCGTTTGAGGGTGGACCGATCAATACCCGGATGAGCTTCCTTCAGGTGATCGATTTCCTTTGCCAGCGTATGCTTGAGGGATTGCGCATACTTGGCCAGTACTTCATAGCGATGTGAAATGACGGCCTGCAACGTGTCCAGATCGCACTTCGTCTTGCCCGTATTCAGACGCAACTTGGGGGCCACCTTCTTTACCTGGGCCAGCCCCATCCATTCAAGGATGCGTATGTACATCCAGCCGATATCGAACTCGTACCATTTGTTGGACAACCGCGCTGACGTCGCATAGGCATGATGATTATTGTGCAGCTCCTCGCCGCCGATGAGAATTCCCCAGGGAACGATATTGCGGCTGGCATCCTCGGCCTGGAAATTGCGATATCCCCAGTAGTGCCCTACGCCGTTGATGATACCGGCGGCCGTGATGGGAGCCCATGCCATCTGTACTGCCCAGATGGTCAAGCCGATCGGTCCGAACAGAACGAGATTGATGATCAGCATCAGCGCAACCCCCATGCGGCTGTGCCCGGTGTAGACGTTCCGCTCCAGCCAGTCATCCGGTGTGCCATGACCGTATCTCTCGAGCGTTTCCAGGTTTTTTGCTTCCTCGCGATAAAGCTCGGACCCCTCCCGCAATACTTTGCCTATGCCGAATATCTGCGGGCTGTGAGGATCGTCGACGGTTTCGCATTTTGCATGATGCTTGCGATGTATCGCCGCCCATTCCTTCGTTACCATGCCTGTAGTGAGCCATAGCCAGAAACGAAAGAAATGGCTGGGAATGGGGTGCAGATCCAGTGCCCGGTGAGCCTGATGCCGATGCAGGAAAATGGTAATGCTGGCGATGGTTACATGGGTGAGGCCCAGGGTAACGGCAACATAGCCCCACCAGGGTAAGTCGATCAGACCTAAAGTCATATTTTTTTGACCTTTATAGTAAGTGTAAGTGCGGCAGCGAAAGGATACGAGTCACCGGGGAAGGGATATCGAAATTTAAAGCTAATCGAACGTGGAGTCAAGAAATTATCCGCCTGAACCTCGACTGGGATAGCGGGAGCAACATCGATGAAAAAGATGCTCCATAGCCTCGATGACGTATTTGTGTGTGAAACGGCGACCGACGCCGTGGAAAGCCTACCCTGGCTCATCCTTCGTAGGGTTGTGAAAAAATAATATTCCTCGCCTAAATGCTGTTCGACATCCATATTCTGGTGGGGAACGCCAATAATCTCTATTGTGTCTTCAACCACCCGGTAAAATACAATGTGACTGCCTTCCCTAAAACTACGATAGCCTTCTTTTACTTCATTTCTTGTTCGCCCCAGCATTGGGTTGCCTGCCAACCAACGCATCCGTTCGCGAAGTTGCAATGTGTCCTTGTCAGCTTGAGCTTTGCCCCATTTCTGAATTGGGTATTTACGTATGTTAGCAATATCGATTTTTGCATTCGGCGAGAGAATGTACGTTTCATGCGTTATCTAACAGTTAGTTCTGCAAAAAATGCTTCACCATCCACCCCTTCTCCCTTGTCCAGCTGTTCTTCACCTGCGCCCAGTTTCGCCTGTAACCTTTCGAGTTCCATTTGTTGGTATTCTTGAGCTGACATAACCACAGCCACCGCCCGTCCATGTTTTTTAATGGTAAGCGGTTCACGCTGCACTGTATCCAGCAGTTCACCAAAATTATTTTTTGCATCTCTGGCGGCAATGGCTTTCATATAGAGCCTCTCAAAAATAGCCATTATAAACATAATGTCCATTTCTGGCCGATAATACTCAGGGTCGCTGACTCATTGCATCAGCTCTTCAAGAATATTCGGCTTTCTATCCCTGCAGCAGGTGCTCGAACTGGATGCCGGTCGATGGCGCTGTCTTCGCGTTCAGCGTCCTGCGCATCTGTCCGAGTGCGTTCTCATGTCTGTGACGTGATGCGGCGGCACAGCAATCCGCAGGAACGAGAATATTGAAGCCGCGCAGATACCCGTCATTGGCGGTGAAAGAAACGCAGGAATCCGTAGTTAACCCGCAAAGGATCAATGTTTCCGCATGCAACCCTTCGAGGAGAAGCTCCAGAGGGGTCTGGAAGAACCCCGAATGCCTGGGCTTGAGCACGAAATAATCGTCAGATTCGGGGCAAAGCTCATTTGCAAGAGCACGTCCCCGCACACCTTTCCTGATGCAACGTGACACCAGATTCTTGAAATCCGACTGCCACTGGCCAAAATTATCATTGACGTACAGGCAGGGAATTCCATGTTTCTTTGCTGCCCGCTTGAGCCTCGCAATATTCTGCGCCATGGGCAATGCGTACTCGGCAAGTTTTTTTCCCTCCTCGAATTCGAGATCATTGATCACATCGATCAAAAGAAGGGCCACGGGAGACTGGTGATGTACGCA
>CAZYYR010000221.1:0-4257 GCA_964651465.1 uncultured Nitrosospira sp. | reverse complement strand
ACGCAAGCCCCCCGAGCTTTCACTATCGATCACGGCATTCGGATATCATCCAATGAGACAACGAATCGACATGCATGAATAGCTGTAAGATTTTACAGTCGAAATTGCTCGCATAACTTGTCTTGCGGAGGATGAGCAATCGATGTGGCGATGGTGGAGCAAAGAAGTGGGCAGAATATCACTACCGCAGCGGGATAACGATCAGGAGTATCTTCTCAGAGTAATATCCCGCTCAGTCCATGCCTCATGCAAGAGCCGGCCCAATCCAGCCCGTACCTCTCCCTGCTGCGCTTGCGCCGCCTGCTATAATTTTCAGGGTGGAATTCCGTTCTTTGCGAAACTCGCGGGAAAACCGCGATTTCAACACCGGTGCATTATTATTCTGGCCTGACGGACGTCAAATTGAAGTGGTGCCCAGAAGAGGACTCGAACCTCCACAGTGTTGCCACCGCTAGGACCTGAACCTAGTGCGTCTACCAATTCCGCCATCTGGGCAATGGGGTAAAGCATGCATCCTGTCCGGCATACGGACAGAGGAGCAATTTTATAGGAAATCGGCTTTGTCTATCAAGAAGAAACGAAAGCTGCGCGAGCTTGACCCTTACCTTGAGCGCGAAAAAGGTCTTTACGGCCATGCGCTGCCAAGCAGGGAATTCATACTTCAGGTCCTGGAAGAGCAGGGCGTGCCAGTGCATGAGGAAGCATTGCAACGCCTCCTCGACATCACCGAGGCCGAGAGCGATATTTTCGCGCGCCGTATCTCCGCCATGTTACGCGAAGGCCAGATCATGCGTAACCGCAAGGGGGATATCTGCGTGGTGGAAAAACTCGATCTTGTCAAAGGCAGGGTCCAGGGGCACTCGGATGGTTTCGGCTTCCTCACCCCGGACGATGGTAGTCCGGATTTGTTTCTGAGCGCCAAGGAAATGCACAAGGCCCTGCACGGTGACCGTGTCATGGTGCGGGAAATCGGCATCGATCGACGTGGACGCCGGGAGGGGGCGATCGTTGAGGTGCTGGAACGTGCTGTCACCCGATTGGTGGGACGGTTGCATGCTGACTATGGGGTACTGTACGTGGAGGCGGAAAACAAGCGCATCAGCCAGGATATTCTGGTTCCAACGGAAGAGTCCATGAATGCAAGGGCGGGCCAGGTGGTGATGGTCGAGATCCTTCAGCAGCCGAGCAAGCACGCCCAGCCCATCGGGCGCATCGTCGAAATTCTTGGCGAATATACTGCGCCTGGCATGGAGATCGAGATCGCGTTGCGCAAGCATGACCTTCCGCATCAGTTCCCGGCCGAGGTGGACGAGCTTTCAGCTCGCTTCCCGGACAAGGTACGAAAGAAAGACCTGGCCGGGCGAGCAGATATTCGCCATCTTCCGCTGGTGACAATCGATGGGGAGACCGCGCGCGATTTCGACGATGCGGTGTATTGCGAACGTGACGGAAAGGATTTCAGATTATATGTGGCCATTGCCGATGTCAGTCATTACGTAAGCCCGCTCGATGCGCTCGACCGGGAAGCATTCAATCGCGGCAATTCTGTTTATTTCCCGCGCCGCGTGATTCCCATGCTGCCGGAAGCGCTCTCCAACGGCCTGTGTTCGCTCAATCCGCAGGAGGAGCGCCTGTGCATGGTCTGTGAAATAAGCATCGATACCGCCGGGGAGTTCCGGGACTACCGCTTTTATCCCGCCGTGATATTTTCGCATGCCCGGCTGACCTATACCGAGGTGGCGGCGATGCTCGACAACCCCAAGGGCGAGGACGCGGGGCGGTACAAAGCCCTGCTGCCGCACCTCCAGCTACTTTATAAATTGTTCAAGGTGTTGCTGAAAGCCCGGGGAAAGCGGGGCGCGATCGATTTCGAAACGATCGAGACCCGGATGATCTTCAATGATCAGGGCAAGATCGAGTGTATTCTGCCGGTACTCCGCAACGACGCCCATCGTCTGATCGAAGAATGCATGCTGGCGGCCAACGTGTGCGCCTCCGATTTTCTAAGGAAGCACAAACAGCCTACGCTCTATCGCATCCATGAAGGTCCCACACCCGAAAAGCTGGTGGCACTGCGGGACTTTCTCAAGGAGTTTGGCGTGCAGTTGGGAGGCGGGGATAATCCGAGTGCCAAGGATTATGCCAGGACATTGACCAGGATCAAGGACAGGCCCGATGCGCAACTCTTGCAGACGGTGATGCTGCGCTCATTGCGCCAGGCGGTCTACAGTCCCGAAAATGTCGGTCATTTCGGGCTTGCCTACGAATCCTATACCCATTTTACTTCGCCCATCAGGCGTTATCCCGACCTTCTGGTGCATCGGGCGATCAAGGCCGTGCTGAAAGGCAAGGAGTATGCGCCTGGCAACTGGTATGAACTGGGTGAACATTGCTCGCTGACGGAACGTCGAGCAGATGACGCCACCCGGGATGTCGAAACGTGGCTCAAGTGCTACTACATGCAGGACAGGATAGGCGAAAGCTTCGAGGGGGTTATCAGCGGAGTGACGGGATTTGGCGTTTTTGTAGCGCTGGATGGTATCTATGTGGAGGGGCTCGTCCATATTTCCGAGCTGCCCAGCGATTATTTCCATTTCGACATGAGCCGGCATATGCTGCTGGGCGAGCGCAGCGGTAAACGCTACCGGCTGGGCGACCGGCTCAACGTTACACTAGTACGGGTGGACCTCGAATCGAGCAAGATCGACTTTGTTCCGACGGAGGACAGCCCTCCGAGTTCAACAGCCCGGCGCGTGTCATGAGCTGCAAGGATGTCTTCCGGCTGATCCGCCAGATGCACAGCGCGCGGCTCACCCATTATTCCTGATCCTGTCCGGATGACCCGTACTCGCCTAATATTCGGCTTTCATGCTGTCACCAGCCGACTGAGGCAGAACGCCGCCAGCATCAAGGAGATTTATATTGATGCAGATCGCCGCGATCAGCGCGCGCGCGACCTGGCGGCATTCGCTGAAACCCATGCCGTTCGGCTGATCGCTTGCGATCATGCAAGGCTTGCCGCCATGACTGGCAGTGCGCGTCATCAGGGTGTGGCAGCCTGCATCGATGCCTCTCACAGTCATTTTGATATTGACGACGTGCTGGATACGCTCACCGAACCGGCATTCCTTCTGGTACTGGACGGCATCCAGGATCCACACAACCTGGGTGCCTGCCTGCGGGTGGCGGATGCCTTTGGCGTTCATGCCGTCATCGCGCCGAAAGACCGGGCAGTCGGACTCACCGCAACGGTACACAAGGTGGCAAGCGGAGCAGCCGATACCGTGCCTTACATTCCCGTGACGAACCTGGCGCGTACCTTGAGAGAATTGAAGGAACGCGGGATCTTCATATACGGTGCAGCTACCGGTACGGACAGCAGTCTCGCATCGTTCGAGCTCCACGGACCCGTCGCCTGGGTGCTGGGAGCGGAAGGGAAGGGTATGCGCCGGCTGACGCGTGAAGCCTGTGATGCACTTGTTTCCATCCCCATGCTGGGCAGCGTGGAGAGCCTCAATGTGTCCGTCAGCGCCGGCATATGCCTGTTCGAGACATACCGCCAGCGTGGCGCCCAGGATTAGGGCCTGTTGAGCGTCCCTGGAATTGATATTTTGCTCGTGGTTCAGTATAGTAACCGCCTTTCACCGCTTTGTACCTTTTACGGCCTCGCGCCTTTCACAGCCTTGCCTCACCGTACGCATCGCGGGAGGCTTTATCCATAAGGAGATTGCATGCGACATTACGAAATTGTTTTCATCGTCCACCCCGATCAAAGCGAGCAGGTTCCTGCCATGATCGAGCGGTATCGCAGCATCGTCACTGCCCGAAACGGGGAAGTCCATCGTCTGGAAGACTGGGGACGCCGCCAGCTCGCCTACCTGATCCAGAAAGTCCACAAGGCGCACTATGTCCTGATGAATATCGAGTGCGATCAGGAAACCCTGGATGAACTGGATCACGCGTTCAAATTCAATGACGCGATATTGCGTCATCTCACCATCAAGATGGATGGACCGGTGAAGAATCCGTCACCGATGATGCGTGAAGAGAAGCGTGAAGAAAAGCCCAGGGCGGCTGCACCTGCAACAGAAGACTCCAGGGAACCCGCTACGGCGCCTTAAGGCTGGACAGGCGACGAGTTAATTGAGCTGCAACCAGACTGTAATCTGTGGTGAGATCATCCAAAAGGCCGATTTGCGTTATACACCGGCCGGAATGGCGGTAACCGAATTCAGGCTGAACCACGTCTCGCATCAG
>CAZYYR010000220.1:0-4262 GCA_964651465.1 uncultured Nitrosospira sp. | reverse complement strand
CCGGAAGCGGAGGCCGGTTGCCATGCCCGGATCGCGCGCCATGCCTTATGTTCCTCATGTCCATCGATGACGAAACCCCCTACCTTCTCATACCACTTCCGCACTCCGGATGAACTAGCGTGATACCCGTGCTCGTCTTCGATATCGAGACCGTTCCGGATGCGGAGGGTTTGCGCAGGCTCCACGATCTTCCCCCGGAACTTGCGCCCGCCGATATCGCCGAAATGGCATTCCAGTCACGCCGGCAGGCGATCGGCCGCGACTTTCTCCCTCTCCATCTGCAAAAGGTCGTAGCAATTTCCTGCGCGCTGCGCGACAGGGACGATTTTCGCGTATGGTCACTCGGCAGTCCTGCGGATACCGAGGCGGAACTCATACGTCGCTTCTTCGAAGGCATCGAAAAATACAGTCCCCAGCTGGTTTCATGGAACGGCGGCGGTTTCGACCTGCCCGTGCTTCATTACCGCAGCCTCATTCATGGCCTGCAGGCCCGCCGTTACTGGGACATGGGCGATGACGACCGCGATTTCAAATGGAACAACTACCTCAGCCGCTATCACACCCGCCATCTCGATCTGATGGATATACTCGCCTTGTATCAGCCACGGGCAAACGTTCCACTGGATGAACTGGCGAAGCTGATGGGTTTTCCAGGAAAGCTGGGCATGGACGGGTCCAGGGTATGGCAGGCCTTCCAGAATGGCGAGATCGCCGCCATCCGCAGCTACTGCGAAACCGATGTGGTCAATACCTATCTCGTGTTCCTACGCTTCCAGCTCATGCGCGGCATTTTCGACAACGAGCAGTATCAACGCGAATGCGAACTGGTGCGCTTCACGTTGGGCAAATCGTCCGAACCGCACTGGCACGAATTCCTGGGGCAGTGGTCATAGCGGCTTTGGATTCATATCCGTTCCCGGAATACGGAAACGGTTTTACGCCGACATGACTGCTCCCGTTCACATCGAATCCCTTGATCAGGAAGGTCGCGGGGTTGCCCACGTCCAGGGCAAAGTCATCTTCATAGAGGGTGCGCTGCCGGGAGAGGTCGTTACCTACAACACCTATCGCAAGAAGCCCAACTTCGAACTGGCGCAGGTGGGCAGGATCGTCAAATCCGGCTTCACGCGAGTCAGGCCCCGATGCTCCCACTTCGGCGTGTGCGGTGGATGCAGCTGGCAGCACATGGATGTACGTGCCCAGGTGGCAGCCAAGCAGCGTGTCCTGGAAGACAATCTCAGGCGTATTGGCAAGGTGGAGCCCGAACTGGTGTTGCCGGCCGTGTATGGGTCAGCCTGGGGCTACCGGCACCGCGCGCGTCTGTCCGTCCGTTACGTCGCAAAAAAAGGGACGGTGCTGGTGGGCTTTCATGAAAAGCGCAGCAGTTTCATTGCCGACATGCAGTCCTGCGACATCCTGCCATCGCATATTTCCAGCCTTCTCCTGCCTTTGCGGGAACTGGCAGATGCTCTGTCCATTCGCGAACGCCTTCCGCAGATCGAAATATCGCTGGGGGAAGATGTGGACGTGCTGGTCCTGCGCATCCTGGAGCCACTGACATGCGAGGACGAGGTGCTGCTCAGGGCTTTTGCCGACCGGCATCGCATTCAGTTCTTCCTGCAACCGCGCGGACCGGATTCGGCTTATCCTTTCTATCCGAAAAATATGCCGGAATTGAATTACGCCCTGCCCGAATTCGACATTGTGATGCCGTTTCACCCAACGGAATTCACCCAGGTGAATCCTTCCATGAACCGCGTGCTGGTGCGGCGCGCAATGAGCCTGCTCGATCCCCGGCCGGGGGAACGCATCGCGGACCTTTTCTGTGGGCTGGGAAATTTTACCCTGCCCATGGCGCGCCGAGGTGCGCATGCGACTGGGTACGAAGGAAGCGCAGCCCTGATGCGCCGTGCCGGGGAAAACGCACAGCGGAACGGTCTGGCTTCCCATACCCGGTTCGTCGAGGCCAATCTGTTCGAGATTGACGAGGCCTGGATGCAGGCGCAAGGGCGTTTCGACAAGATGCTGATCGATCCGCCGCGTGAAGGCGCAATTGCCGTGGCTGCTTCATTGAACAGGGAGCAAGCCATGCCGTGCAGGATTGTCTACGTATCGTGCAATCCGGCCACCTTGGCGCGCGATGCGGAAGTGCTGGTGCATCGCAACGGATATTCGTTAACAGCCGCCGGGGTGATAAACATGTTTCCCCACACGGCGCACGTCGAGTCGATCGCAGTGTTCGAGAAGGCTGCCGCCTGATCCGCTTGTTTCACTTGTTCCGCTTGATTCAGGGAGCAGAATGAAAAAAGGGCGGCTGTTGCCAGCCGCCCTTTTTCATCAATCAAAGATACTGCGTCAATCCCTCTCTCCGGAGAAGGCCAGCAGAAGGTGCAGCAGGCTCATGAAGAGATTGTACAGGCTGAGGTAGATTCCCATCGTTGCCATGACGTAATTGGTTTCCCCGCCGTTGACGATACGGCTGACGTCAAACAGGATGAAACCCGAGAACAGCAGTACCGCCACTGCCGAGATGGCCAGCGAGGCTGCCGGGATGGCGAAGAACAGATTCGCGATGGAAGCGATGATCAGCAGTACCAGCCCCACGAACAGGAAGTTCTGCATGAACCCGAAATCCTTCTTCGTCACCGTGGCGACGCCTGCCAGGGTGAAGAAAATCACGCCTGTTCCAGCGGCAGCGGTACCGATGATCTGCGCGCCATTGTTGAAATGAAGCGCGTATTGCAGCATCGGCCCCATCCACCAGCCGGCGACAAAAGTAAACGCGAACAGCAGGCCAATGCCTATCACGCTGTTGCGCATCGCGCTGACTCCGAACAGCAGACCCATCATCACCGCCAGCATCACCAGCGGCCCCATGATGGGCGCTTGTGCGAGGAAGGAGAAATTGGTGCTCATGCCGACCATTGCCCCGATCAGCGTCGGAATCATGGTCAGGCCAAGCATCCAGTACGTGTTTCGCAGGACCTTGTTCCGGACGACGGAAAGTCCCGTCTGTGCGGTCGGGCTGGAATATCTCAGTTCAGGTTGCATGACGTCTCCCCAGTTGAAAAACCATACACTGCATAGACTACGCATGTTTAAAGAAAGTTGCAATCCTGACATTTGTGAATATTTTTTCTGAAGCAGCCTGATGGGCTGTCAATCTGGAAAAACAGGATTCAAAAAGGTATCATTCCGTCCACTCCTCCGGAAGCGTGGCCGAGCGGTTTAAGGCAGCGGTCTTGAAAACCGCCAGGGGTTTACGCCCCTCGTGAGTTCGAATCTCACCGCTTCCGCCAAGGACCTATTAAACATGCCCCTTTTCACACTAGTTGTTTTTTATACCCACCATTAAACCCCCCAACTTCTTCACGATTAGCTGGTCCACGGCAAAGGAGCTGCACAAGCCGGCTCATCGGTCCGGTTACCCTTCGTGAATTCGATCGTCTCCCTAAGGTAGTGGTGATAGGGGAAAGTACCCGACCTTATAGATGCATCTATCGCTGTGTGGGAAGCTCGACAGTCTGGCCCACAATATCGATCGCCACCTTACCTCGAAGCCCACGGGAGCCCCCGCCTTCGAGCAGTTCATGCGCTTCGCCGACCCGAGCCAGCGGAAGCACCGCACCGATCACCGGCTTGATCAGGCGGCGTTCGATCAGGTTTGTCAGCGCGTCGAGTTTGCCTCGGTTCTGCCGGGTGAAGACGAAATGGTAGGCGGCGTTCTTTCCCCAAGCCTCGATCAGGTTCTGCGGCTGCGCGATGTCAACGATGCTGACCACCCGTCCGGCATCCGCGAGGGCTAGCGCGCTTCTCGTCAGGGTATCGCCGCCGATGGTATCGAACACGACGTTCACTCCTTGCCCCTGCGTCAGGTTCGCCACGGCTGAGACGTAGTCATCGGAGGTGTGGTCGATTACCTCGTCCGCTCCGAGCGAACGCACGAATTCATGGTTGCTACGGCGCGCCGTCGTGATGACCCGCGCGCCCATCGCCTTGGCAAGCTGGATCGCCACCGTACCCACACCGCCGGAGCCACCGTGGATCAGAATGGTCTCCTGAACAGTAAGCTTGGCACGGGTCACCAAAGCCTCCCAGACCGTCCCTCCGACCAGCGTCAGGCTGGCAGCCTCCAAATGGTTGATGTTCTGCGGCTTACGGGCTACCAGGTCGACGTCGGCAACATGCTGTTCCGCATATGAACCGGGGCCGCCGAAAATCTTTGGCGTGTAGTAAACCTCGTCACCGACGTTGAACTCGTT
>CAZYYR010000219.1:0-4289 GCA_964651465.1 uncultured Nitrosospira sp. | reverse complement strand
ACGCACCTCTGGTGTACCGGTTATGACGCCAGTCGTATCGCCGGGTAGCTAAGTGTGGAAGAGATAACCGCTGAAAGCATCTAAGCGGGAAACTCGCCTCAAGATGAGACTTCCCGGGGGTTAAACCCCCCTAAAGGTTCGTCGAAGACTACGACGTTGATAGGTCGGGTGTGGAAGCGCAGTAATGCGTTAAGCTAACCGATACTAATTGACCGTGCGGCTTGATCCTATAACCTTAAGTCAGGATCGTGTCTGGCGCGATACAATCATCCCGATTTACTTCTTCCCTTTGTTTTTTCTCGATTGCAGCTTTCGACGGGTCGTCGATTGCTGAAAGTTACGCTTGGCGGTCATAGCGCTTTGGACCCACCCCTTCCCATCCCGAACAGGGTCGTGAAACGAAGTTGCGCCGATGATAGTGTGTTTTCACATGCGAAAGTAGGTCACTGCCAGGCACCCCTCAAAAGAAACCGCTCCTCGGAGCGGTTTTTTTTTGCATGTCGCTGTATCCGTTCAGTGGATCTGTTCAGTCTGTTCGGGGAATAGCTCGAAGCGGGAGGGCTTGATGAAAACCTTATCGCCCCGCGTCAATTTAAGCTCGCGAAAACGCTCCTTGGTGATTTCGACCTGGATCAGTTCCTTGTCATTGTCGTCTCGGACCAGTTCAAGACGCACCACCGGGCCGACCGACAGAATGTGGAATACACGCGCTGCAAGTGCGCTGCCGCCATTGATTTCCCGTTCCACCTGAATATCGTGCGGGCGCACGTAGGCCACGGCCGGAAGCCCATCGGCTTCGGTATGCTCCGGCGCCTCCAGTTCAATCCCCTCCATCAGCGCGCGCCCCTGATGCAGTCGGCCGTGAAACAGATTGACCTTGCCAAGGAATTCATAGACGAAAGGACTTGCCGGGTGTTCGTATACTTCATCCGGCGTACCGATCTGCTCGATGCGTCCTTCATTCATGACCACCACCCGGTCCGCCACCTCCAGCGCTTCCTCCTGATCATGGGTGACGAATACGCTGGTGATATGTATTTCATCATGCAATCGCCGCAGCCAGGAGCGAAGTTCCTTGCGTACCTTGGCATCGAGTGCGCCGAACGGTTCATCCAGCAACAGCACCTTGGGCTCGACCGCCAGGGCTCGCGCCAGGGCAACGCGCTGCCGCTGCCCTCCGGAAAGCTGATGCGGATGCCGATCCGAAAGCCAGTCGAGCTGTACCAGTTTCAGCAAGCCATGTACGCGGTCGCTGATTTCCGCAGTGGATGGGCGCAGGTTTCTTGGACGCACGCGCAGCCCGAACGCGACGTTCTCGAAAATGGTCATGTTCCGGAACAGCGCATAGTGCTGGAACACGAAGCCCACCTGCCGGTCACGCACATGCTGTGCTGTGGCATCCTCGCCCTGGAACAGCACCTGGCCTCCATCTGCAGCTTCCAGCCCGGCAATGACCCGCAGCAGCGTCGTCTTGCCCGAACCTGACGGACCGAGCAGTGCCAGCAATTCCCCTGTGCGCACTTCGAGGTTGATATTCCGCAATGCTGCGAAATTTCCGAACACCTTGGAAAGTTTACGTACTTCAATGCTCATTGGTATTCTCCGCTTTTTGTCTACTTCGCAATTCGATGAATGTCTTCAGCGCCAGGGTGACCAGTGCGAGCAGCGCCAGCAGCGACGCTACCGCAAACGCGGCTGCAAAGTTGTATTCGTTGTAGAGGATCTCGACGTGGAGGGGCATGGTGTTGGTGCTGCCGCGAATATGGCCCGAGACCACCGATACTGCGCCGAATTCCCCCATGGCACGCGCGTTGCAAAGGATGACGCCGTACAGCAGCCCCCACTTGATGTTGGGGAGCGTCACGCGGGAAAAAGTCTCCCAGCCGCTGGCGCCCAGCACGACTGCGGCTTCCTCCTCTTCGGTGCCTTGAGCCTGCATCAGCGGAATCAGTTCGCGCGCGATAAAGGGAACAGTCACGAAAATCGTGGCAAGCACGATGCCGGGCACCGCGAAAATGACCTTGATGTCATTATCCGCCAGCCACGGCCCCAGCCAGCCCTGGAGGCCGAAAATAAGCACGTAGATGAGGCCAGCGACTACCGGCGAGACGGAAAAAGGGAGATCGATGAAAGTGATCAGCAGATTTTTGCCGCGAAATTCGAACTTGGCAATCGCCCATGCCGCCGCCAGGCCGAATACGAGATTGACCGGTACGGCAATTGCCGCAACCATAAGCGTCAGCCGGATCGCAGCAACCGCATCCGACTCCGTTACGGCAGCGACGTAGACATCCACTCCTTTTTTGAGCGCTTCATAGAACACAGAAACGAGGGGTATGAAAAGGAACAGGGTCAGGAAAGAGAGCGCCAGTCCTATCAGGACCCATCGAACCAGGGCGGATTCACCCGTTACCTTCGTGCGAGGCTTGGCTGACGATACCGGAAGCGGAATTGTACTCACGGGTTTGTTCTCATGCGGATGTGCTCCGGCGGCGGCTCCACCATTGCAGCAGATTGATGACCAATAGCATGACAAACGAGATCACCAGCATAACCACCGCCAGTGCGGTCGCACCCCTGTAGTCATATTGCTCGAGCTTGGTAATGATCAGAAGCGGTGTGATTTCGGAGACCATCGGCATGTTGCCGGCGATGAAAATCACCGAACCGTATTCGCCGATCGCACGGGCAAAGGCAAGCGCGAAACCGGTCATCAACGCGGGGACCAGCGTGGGAAAAAGTACACGGGTGAAGGTCTGCCATCGGGTCGCACCCAGTGTCGCGGCAGCTTCCTCCAATTCAGCATCGATATCTTCGAGTACCGGCTGTACCGTCCGCACGACGAAAGGCAACCCGATAAAGGTCAGGGCTACAAAAACGCCGATAGGCGTGAATGCAATCTTGATGCCGAGGGGTTCGAAATATTGTCCGATCCAGCCATTGGCCGCATACAGTGAAGTCAGCGAAATTCCGGCGACCGCGGTCGGCAGCGCAAACGGCAGATCCACCAGCGCATCCACCAGTTTCTTGCCTGGAAAACGATAGCGCACCAGGACCCATGCCACCAGAAGGCCGAACACCCCATTGACCACTGCTGCTGCCAACGAGGCCCCGAACGTCAATCGGTACGACGCCATCACGCGGGGTGTCGTCACCGAATTCCAGAATTCCGGCCACGTCAGCGCAGAGGTGTGAATGAACGCGGCCGACAGCGGAATAAGTACGATCAGGCTCAGATAGAGCAGGGTAAATCCGAGCGCCAGATTGAATCCCGGCAGGACACTGTGGTGTTTGAACGTATTCACGCTTGAGTCCTCGTCAATCGAACCCCATAAAGTGGGTCTGTCGTTTCATTTTGATCAGCCTTCCTTTCAAGCAATGGCTGCCAGGTTTCATCCTGGATGGGTAAGGGTCCGATCAAAGGAGGGGCGTCCCGGCTTACCCCGGCCTTTGCCTGGTCCATGCACTGGATGATAGTCAGTCTCGATACCGTTCCGCGTTCTCGCCTCGATCGTGCGGGCAGGTACTCCAAGAAAGCGCCCTTGCAATAAATGGGCGCCTGTGCGAATCGCCGCTGTTACCTGCTGATTCGACTCGATCTCCCGTACCAGCAAGGATGCGCCAAACCGAGCGATCGTATCCCGCAGCCGATCCGTGTCGCCATATTGCAAAAGGGCCGAAGCCTCGAGACATACGATATCCGGGAAGAGACCGCCCAGCTCAGCCATCCAGTTGTCACTGGCCCCACTGTGATTTGCCGCTACATAGTATCCGCGGGAACGATAATTGTTGATTACGTGTTTGAGCAATTTCCAATTGCGATTCACTTCGATCGGAATTTCGATTACTACACGCGATGTATCCACGCCGATGAGATCAAGTGCGCTTTCAAACGCCCGTCCATGGTCATCCTTGACGCTTTCCAGAAGGCGAGGCTGGACACTGACAAAAAGATAGCCCTGCCCGGAAGCGACTTTGAAATAATTGATGGCATGCACGGTACGGCAAAGACGGTCGAGACTGACCAGCAGAGCGTCGTCAGAGGCCAATGCAAAGATCTCCCAGGGCGACAAAATTGTCTGCTGATTCGACTCGGAACGGATGCAGGCAGTGTGGCCTACCACCTGCCGTTGACCCACTGAAAATATCGGCTGAAAGACACTCGACAGAGGGTGATCAAAAAAATGACCGACTACCCAGCCGTCGTCGGTGCGCAGCAAACGATGGTCGGTCGTCGTCTGGATACGCTCCAGTCCATGGTACAGATCTGCGTCAAGTTTCACGTGCTT
>CAZYYR010000218.1:0-4302 GCA_964651465.1 uncultured Nitrosospira sp. | reverse complement strand
TCGAGCAATTGGCGGAAGGCAGCGAGGTGCAATTTCTGGAGGATATCGGCAGCGAAGGTTTCCAGGCAAAACGTGTCAGTACAGGCAGGTAGCGGCCCGAAGAGGGGGAGGCGGAACTGGAATGAAGCACCCCGTCCGCTTCATTCCGGGAATTGAGAATGAAGCACTGCGCCTTGCATGAAAGTCGATTCTGGCGAGGGGGACGCATCGGTTCTCCAGTTCTCGGAGAACCTGAGATTTTCGAAAGACTGGATTGGCTCAGGCCAAGGTCCGAAACAACGCTCATCGCCTATCTTTGAGCTCCACGGGCAACGATTGTCAGGCCCGCTATATGCATCAGCCGAGACGATTTATTGCGGTTCTCCACAACCTCTTCCATTGGCAATTCGACAAACTGGGCCTCTGGCTCATAACCCCCGTATTTATCTACGGATTTCAGATTAAACTTTTCCTGCACGAAACCATTCGACATTACACAGCGATGAATATTCAGTTGAAACCATCTGGCACGGGGTAGGTAAATGATGTCATCCTGGGTCAATTCATAGACTTTAAAGAACGTTTTGGGGATAAAGTCGCGGACGCGATAACGCCCGTAATCGTCACCCACTACACAGCCGCTATCGAAGGCATAAGAGCCATTCGTAAACTCGAGTTCCGCAATGGCCTGATCACCCTGATTGAGCAGGGAACAGGTATTGCCTCGCACGAAGTAAAGCAGGTTCAGTGAATTATCGTTCATTCTGTAATAAAGGGTCCTGGTGTATGGGCAGTATCATTGGAGCAGTTATACGATGTGGGGCAAAGTAAGAATACCCGGGCGGGATTGTCGTCCTTCATCCTGACTAACCCGGATAAACGCCAATATCCCTTCCCTTGCATCAATCAGCTCTCCGAGCTCAACGTCGGCTACGAGAGGTTCCTTGGCCAACCAGTCTCTCACGAGCGTCCTGTACTCCTCAGTAACACTCCCCCGCTTATCAAGCCTGATAAAACCCTCGACACTTTCGCTGATACCGCCGGCGAAGAGTAAACCGTTATCGGCCATGCCTTCATTGAGAAATCGATCGGTAAAACCGTCCAATGCTTCCTGCTCAATCTCGGGGAGCATGAATGAAATCCAGAACACGAACTCCTGGAATTCTCCAACACGGAGTTTTTTTCTGAGGCGCTTACTTCTATTTTTGGGCATTTTTAGAAAGTGTTTTATCAAGTCAATCAGGTGGGTTGCAAACGTTTTCGGATAACTTTGAGTAGCAAACCGAAAGAGAAAATCTCTTCTATTAGTCGTGGGTCATATCACGACCCGTAGGTCTTACGCCGACACTCAATGCTTCCCCAATTGAGATTCCTTGCGTTGCAGTACCATTTTTTGCTGGACACCTGGATAGCATCAATATATGTATCGATTTTTTCTAGGCCCCGTTTCGAGAAATATTGAATGATCTGATCAGCAAGCCCTGGGTCGACAGCTCTGTGTTACGGGTTCCTTCTGTACCTTGTTTAGAAAACTCCCCAGTCCATACTTCCTTTCAAGCCTTAAGTACGGTGGTCGATTGGTAGCCTCGTTTGAATTCTAGGGACTATTGCTGAGCAAATAAATTGGACTTCGGTACACCCATCGGGGAGTATGGGTATTTCTGGCTGATGGCCAATGGATAGCCGCTGGAGAGTAGATTCCTCACCTGTCGTAAACCCTGCTCAAATTATGCGAGTTCTACGTTCCTCGCTCATCGGTTTGTAGTTCCCTCCTTTCATTCCGGCTGATCCGCGGGTGTAGGCAAGAACCTCACACTTGGAAAGGTCGATCAACACCTTGCAGCAGTAGTGTCAGCTTGTCCCAGGAGGCCGCATCGGCGGTAATGCCGGCTCCTTCATTGGAAAACACGACTGCATGAACCTGTTCCTGCGATGTCAGCACTTCCTGTTCATTCTCCAATTTTTCCAGTACCGCCAGATCTGCTTCGGATGCATCGTCAGCCGCGTTTCGACGCTGAACGATACGTTCGCGCAACGTCGCGGTATCAGCGTGTATCGAGGCAATGGCGAAGGGCGCCCTCAATTCCATGGCGAGCCGGCGAAAATGGTCGCGTTCATCCTGTCTGAGAAAGGCGGCATCCACGATCACCGGTATTCCGGCGATGAGCAGGTCCCGTGCCAGTTCATGCAGGCGCTCGTAGGTGCGCCGCGTCGCGTCTGCCCCATATATGCTAGCGGCGTGCGAGCGGCTATCGGCAAGTGCCGGGAGACCGAACAGGCGCTTGCGCTCCACGTCGGAGCGGATGCGGATCGTCTGAAGCCGCTCCAGCGCGGCCTGGGCAAAGGTGGATTTGCCTGATCCAGGCAGGCCGTGCGTGATAATCAGCGCAGGGCGTCGCTGCGCAAGACGCTCCCCTGCCAGGGCGAGAAAATTGTGGCTGTCATCAAGGGCTTTCGTTACCTCGCGGGGGGGAAGATTGTTTTGTCCGGCGCGGATTGCGCTGACCATCGCCCGCACTGCCGCGCGATAGGAGACATAGAAACTAAGCAGGGGAACGCCGCCGTAATCGCCCGTGATCTCCAGATAGGCATTCAGGAAGCGGTAAGCGAGCGCGGGATAGCCATGGCGCAGCAGATCCATGACGGTAAAGGCAACCTCACTCATCACGTCGATCCAGCGCAGGGCGGGATCGAATTCGATTCCATCAAAGGGGACGGGCCTTCCATCGATGAGGGCGATATTGCCGAGATGAAGATCGCCATGACATTCCCGTATGAATCCCCGCGCGTGCCGCTGCCGGAAACGCTCACTGCAATTGCCCCATTCCGTTTCCATTGCTTCGCGCAAAGCCGTCACGCTGGCTTCATCCTCGCTGTCCTGCAGCAGGGTGCGCAATCGGTCGAAAACTGCGGATACCGCCGCATGCACGTTGTCCGGCGAGCCAAAGGCGGACCCTGTCTCCGCCGGGAGCAGGCTGGCATGGAACTGCGCAATAGTTGCAGCCAGGCTGTCCATATGCTGCGGCAATAGCTTGCCGCGGACCGCCAGCCGGTCCAGCTCGCAGGAAACGGGGAACCGTTTCATCCTGACGGCATATTCTATCGCTGGCAGCCCGCCCCATGCGGGTGCCTCCGGCGTGCCCCCGATTGAAATGACATCCAGGTATATCTGCGGCGCCAGCCGCCGATTGAGCCGTATTTCTTCCTCGCAGTAATGCCGGCGTGATGACAGCTGGCTAAAATCCAGGAAGCCCAGGTCGACCGCCTTCTTGATCTTGTATACATAGCGCCCTGCCAGGAGTACCCATGAAATATGAGTCTCGACCAGCCGCACCCGCTTTGCGGCATGGGGATAGCAGCTGCTGTCCAGCAGGCCATCGATCACTGCCCTCTGGGCATGCATGTCTTCCGGTGTATTCGGGGAGGGGGCGGGTGGCGAGCGATGGGACATTCTCTGACGGCTCCGGTATTTTCATGGCGGCTGCAGGGCGCACATGCCGGGCAGCTATCCAAACTGTTCCGCGAACATGGAAAGGAAACGGTCGAGCATATCCGCCGGCAAGCGATTGATCCCCGCTGCTGCGGTCCTGCCGCCCCCGCCCTCGAATTTCAGGCAGAGCGTATCGGCATCACGCGGGCTTGCTTTCGACGCGCGCACGCTGACTGAATAACTCCCATGCCGATTGGGCGTGAGCACCGCATGAGCGCGCGACGGACTTGCATTGGCCAGCCGGTTTGCAAAAATCCCGCTCACCCGCCTGGCCCAGGAAGCGTCTGGCAGCAGATAGGCTGCACAGCCGGAATCGGCAAGAAGCGGCTGTTGCGAGTCAACCATCGCGATATCATCGCTCAGCCCAGCCTCGAGCCGGTCGAAGGCGTTCGATTCAGCGATAAAAACGAATGGATCGGAATAGGGTTTCATTTCGCGATACAACTCCACCGGATGGAAATGCAGATCCTCCAGGCTATCGCCGTAACCGTTGTAATTCAGGTATTCGCCCAGATGCGCCAGTTGCTTCATACGCGGCTCTGCAAGATCGGCCAGTTCCGCCAGGGTGATGGCACCTTGTCCAATATTGTCCCCAAAAGCGGCTACGACGGCCCACAGCCGGTGTTTACCCTGCAGATGGGGATCGACCAGGATGCTAGTGCATACGTCGGCGGATAGATCGATATGGGCAGTCAGATTGGCATGCTCCGGTATTTTTCCGGCATGGTGGTGGTCGAAGTATTCGATTTTTGCCCCCGCCTCCAGCAATCGCAAGAGTGCTGTGCGGTTGCTGTTCAGCGAAATATCGAGCACGGTGACCTGATCGCCGGCAC
>CAZYYR010000217.1:0-4317 GCA_964651465.1 uncultured Nitrosospira sp. | reverse complement strand
GGCAATCCCATCGACCGCATGCTGGGCGCCATGGCACGCAGCATGCACCTCGAGCGCAAGTTGCTCGCCCCGAACCGGCCGAGCGGCAAGAGCTTCTTCCTCACGAGGCTGCTCAGGGACGTCGTCATCGCCGAGGCCGGGCTGGCGGGAACCGACCCGCGCTGGGAGCGCCGGCACGCGTGGCTGCAACGGGGAGGCTTCGCCGCCCTGGGGCTGGTTACGCTCGGCGCCATCATCGCCTGGAGTGTCAGTTACTCCAGCAACAAGACCTATCTCGCCGGGGTGGCTGCGGCCATTCCCCCCATCCTGGAGCGCGTCGAGGATCTGCCCGTCCTGCAGAACCTGGACATCGCCAGCCTGCTCCCCGTGCTCGATTCGGTGCGAAACCTGGGCGGTACGTACAACGACGCCGGCGAGGCCGCGACGTCGATGGGGTTCGGCCTGGATCAGAGCGACAAAATCGTCGCCGCAGCGCGCAACACCCATCAGCGCCTGTTGCGCGATGCTTTGCTGCCTCAGCTCGTGCTGCGCATCGAACGCCTATTGTCCCGCAGCGGCCGTGCGCACCCGGACCTGCTCTACGAAACGCTCAAGGCCTACCTCATGCTGCACCAGCCGGAGCACTTCGATCCCATTGCCCTGAAAGCTTTCATCGCCGAGGATTGGGAGATCAGCCTTCCTCGGGAGGTCACCGTCGAACAACGCAGCCGGCTTGAATCCCATCTCGACGATCTTCTTGCGCAGGGGCCCGTGCCGTCTCCCATCCCCCCCAACGAACAGCTGATCGCCAACGTGCGCCATACCGTATCGCAAATACCCCTGGCGCAGCGCAGCTACCATCGCCTCAAGCAGCTCGGCGCGGGAGCCGATCTGCCCGAGTTCACGATCGCACGGGCCGTTGGCGTATCCGCGCCGCTGGTATTCTCCAGGATCAGCGGACAGCCCCTGACCCGCGGCGTGCCCGGGCTGTTCAGCTACGACGGCTACCACAATGCCTTCTCCAGCTCCGCGCAGGAAATCACCCGGCAGCTGGCGCGCGAGGAGATCTGGGTATTGGGCGTCCGGGAGCGGGAGCGCCGCAGTGGACCGGATGCATCCGGGGTAGTGCAACTGCTGGACGGGACGGAGCAGGCGCGCCTGCTGGATGAGGTACGCCGCCTGTATCTCGAAGATTATGCACGAACGTGGGAAGCGTTCATCGGCGATATCGGGTTGCGGCGCGCTGGCAGCCTCCAGGAGAGCATTCGATCCGCACGGCTGCTCTCGGCTGCCGATTCACCCCTGGCGGCGCTGATGCGCGCCATCGTACGGGAAGTCACGCTGATCGACGTCGAGGATGCCGACAAATCCCTGGCCGACAAGGCGGCGGATAAGGCCAGGAGCGCACGGGACGAACTGAAGATTCTCCTCGGCAGGACCGACAGCCAGGCATCTCCGGCGGCGTCCGGGACGGCACCGGAACGCATTGTCGACGACCGCTTCAGGGAGCTGCGCAGCATGGTGCGGCCACCCGCCCCGGGGCAGACTGCGCCCATCGACGCCATCGCTCCCCAGATCAACGAACTGTATGTGCTGCTCACCGCGACCGATGCGGCCATCCAGGGGGGCAGCAAGCCGCCGCAAAGCGATGTGCCGGCCAAGATCAAGGCGGAGGCGGGCCGCATGCCGAATCCGGTGCGCACCATGCTGGCCACCCTTGCGTCGGGCGGCATCGCCCAGGCCCTGGGAGAGACGCGCAACAACCTGAACCAGGCACTCAGGACAGTGATCGGCGATTTCTGCGGCAAGGCGATCCACGGGCGCTATCCGTTCGCGAAGAACAGTGCGCGCGACGTCACCCAGGATGATTTCTCCCGGCTGTTCTCCCCAGGGGGTTTGCTGGACGACTTTTTCCAGAAGAATCTCGCGCAGTACGTCGACACCTCTTCGCGATCATGGAGTTTCCGCCGGACCGACGATGGGGGGACGATCCATGCCCCTGCGGCCTTGCAGGAATTCCGCCGCGCCCAGGTCATTCGCGATACTTTTTTCCGGGATGGCGGACGTGCACCGGGCATGAGACTCGTCTTCAAGCCGATCGAGATGGACGCTTCCATCACCCAGTTCATCCTTGACGTCGACGGGCAACTGGTCAAGTACAGCCATGGGCCGCAGGTGCCCGTGGAGCTCCAGTGGCCCGGGCCGAGGGGAAGTTCCCAGGTGCGTCTGCAGGTTTCGCCCGCCAGCACCAGCGGCGCGTCCGGTCAGATGTTCGAGGGCCCGTGGGCGCTGTTCCGCATGCTCGACGGGGTACGGATTGATCCGACCTCCCAGCCCGAGAAATTTGTCGTCACCTTCGATACCGGGGGCAGGCGCGCCCGCTTCGAAGTCACGACCAGCAGCGTTCAGAACCCGTTCCGCCTGAATGAGCTCGAACGATTCCAGTGCCCGGAACACCTGTAGCCCGCCGCTCGAGCCGCTGCCGGCGGGCTGGTACGGGAAGATCCCATGCCTGGGGGATTTCGTCTCGCGCCGCCTGCCAGCGGCGTTCATCGACACCTGGGACGCCTGGCTGCAGCGCGGGATGGCCGAGAGCCGCGCAGCCCTGGGGGAAGCCTGGCTCGATGCCTACCTGACCGGGCCCATATGGCGCTTCGTCATCCTGCCGGGCACCTGCACCAATGTGGATTACTTATGGGCGGGCGTGCTCATGCCCAGCGTCGACCGCGTTGGGCGCTACTTCCCGCTGACCATCGCACAGCGCGTCGATCCCGGCCTCGGGGCGATATCGAGGATACTGGCGGCTCAGGCCTGGTATGCAGCGCTCGAACAGGTCGCGCTGGCGGCGCTGGACACCCGCACCGGACCGGAGGATCTCGACCGCAATCTGTCCATGCATCCCTTCCCTGAAACACGACCCGTAGAAAAGCGCGGCGCCTCAGGAGAGCTTGCGCGGTGGTGGGCACAGCCGCATGTGCCCGAAACCTTTGCGCTGCCGGATGGCTGGACACTGGATGCGCTGTTCGACGCGGCCGCGCGCGAAGCGTTCGATTCGATGGGCACGGGAAAGAGCCTCTGGTGGAATGTAGCCGCCGATGCCGCCAACACGGTGCGGCTGATGTGCTGTCCCGGTCTTCCACCTGAAGAGCGCTTTGCCGCCATGCTCGGTCCCGGCGACACGCCATAGCGGCTGGCCGGCGCACGAGAATCCCGGCCTTCCGACTACCGTCCTACCCCGCCTCCGCTCCTGAGGGCCGGACCGGGTCTCCGTCATCCAAGGGTTTGCTGCACCATACTGCGATGGCGGAATAATTGTCCTGATCCGCCGGTCCGCGCATCAGGATCTGTTTCTCCAGGATTCTCATCCATTCCGGAGCGCAGGCAGAGGTATCCAGGGCCTGCTCCATCTCCTCCTCCTCCACGTATTCCCAGAATCCATCCGTGCACAGCAGGAAAACGTCACCCGGCAGGAGCGCCAGTTCGGGGGATCTGACGCTCATCTCGAATACGTTCCCCTCGCCGAGCGCAGCCAGCAGCCTGCTGCGGTTCGGTGACGTACGCAATTCTCCCGGCTGCAGGTAACCCGCATCGACCAGGCTTTGCAGCACACTGTGGTCGCTCGTCTGCTCGATGATGCGTCCCGCACGGAAGCAATACAGCCGTGAGTCACCGCTGTGGCCCCAGACCGCCATGCTTCGCCGGGTATCGATGGACAGCACCACGGCAGTAGTGCGCATCCACCCAAGTTTGCTGTCGCGCGCCTGCGCCTGGATGACGGCGGAATTGCCCGCCTGGAGAGCCGACCGGACTGCCCCCGCGCTGCACTCGGGCGTCTCGCGGAACCAGTCGAGGATACCCTTCACCGCGATCTTCGATGCCACATCACCGCCGTGATGCCCGCCCAGCCCGTCGGAGAGTGCGCAGAAGCAGGCTTCCGGCGCTGTCCAGAATCCGCAGGCGTCCTCGTTGGCCGCACGACCCCCGATCTTCGAGAGCACTGCTATCTCCAGCTGCATGATCTCTGTACCCGATGGAGACGATGGCCCACGAGCGCTCCTACCGGTCCTTCTGACGCTCGTTATCGTCCCGTTCGAGCCTCGCGAGCTGGGCTTCGTATGCCCGGAGGAACTCCTTGCCGAATAGCGCGTGAAAGTCCTCTTCGGCCTCCCGGGATATCTCGCCATAACGATCGGCGAACATATCCCACAGTTTGGCCTTGCGGTGGCTCGGGATGAGAGAGTCGATGACGGTCTTCTGGGTCAGGCGCCGCTCCAGCTCCGCGGGATCGAAGCGCTCCAGCACGCTCGCCAGCGCTGCCCGCATGCCCGCCATGAAGCC
>CAZYYR010000216.1:0-4327 GCA_964651465.1 uncultured Nitrosospira sp. | reverse complement strand
AGTATCCGGCCCAGATTCGGGTCGGACGCGAAAAAGGCGGTCTTGACCAGGGGCGAACGGGCAATGGCATAGCCGGCCTTGAGGCATTCTTCCTCCGTTCGTCCGCCTTCGATACGGATAGTGATGAACTTCGTTGCGCCTTCCCCGTCACGCACGATGGCCTGGGCCAATTGAGCGGCGATTCCGGTGATAGCCTCCTGCAATTGCAGGAATTCGGCATCTTCCTGGGCGATTTCGGGATTGAGCGCCTGGCCTGTCGCCATCAGCATGAAGGCGTCATTAGTCGAGGTGTCGCCATCCACCGTGATGCGGTTGAAAGAACGTTCCGCCGCATGCCGCACGATCCGATCCAGGAGTGGCTGGCTGATCGCCGCGTCGGTCGCCACATACCCCAGCATCGTCGCCATGTTCGGATGGATCATTCCCGACCCCTTGGCAATGCCGGTAATCGTCACGGGTACGCCACCCAGCGTAATCCGTTTCGACGCCGCCTTGGGTACGATGTCAGTCGTCATGATCGCCTGCGAGGCAGCGAACCAGTTGTCTGCTGCCAGGTGGGCCAGCGTTGCGGGCAAGCCCGCCACAATCCTTTCCACCGGCAGCGGTTCCATGATCACCCCGGTGGAGAAAGGCAATACCTGGCGGCTGTCGCATCCGAGCATGTGCGCGAGTTCAGCGCATGTGGTGCGGGCGTCGTCGATGCCCCGCTCGCCCGTGCCCGCGTTGGCGTTCCCGGTATTGACGACCAGGGCGCGGATGGCGGAATCGGGGTTTGAAAGATACTCCCTGGCAACCGTTACCGGTGCGGCACAGAAATCGTTCCGGGTGAATACGCCCGCGACCCGGGTACCGCTATCCAGCGCGATGACAAGCAGGTCTTTCCGGCCGTGCTTCCTGATACCGGCTTCGGCGATGCCAAGAGACACACCCGGGACGGGCAATAACTGATCGGGCTGTGGTGGTGTAAGGTTGACTGGCATGAATGGCAATGGTAATTTCAGGGAACGGGGGATGAGTACGCCCCGGGCATATCCGCTTCGCCGCCGCGTGACTGAATTCAAGAAGCTGCGTTATCGAGGCTGCGTTATTATCGTAACCCATCTTTATCGTCTTTCTCCACATCGCTGCTCAATTTAGCTGCAATCATAAGTGGCCCATCCCATCTGTCCCCGATTTTCGGCTATTCCGGGAAGTCTCCTCTAAAGTTCTAAGGCAGTTTTGGCGGTTTCTGCCATCTGCCTCAAAGAAGGACAGCAAACCACGAAACCAAAAGCAGGAGAACTACGTGCATTGTGACAAGGAACTGGATGTGCGGGGATTGAACTGTCCGTTGCCCATCCTTCGTACCAAGAAATCGCTGGTGGACATGGTTACCGGCCAGGTGCTGAAGATCGTGGCAACAGATCCCGGGTCAGTAATCGATTTCCAGGCCTTTGCCGATCAGACGGGCAATGAGCTGCTGTCCCTCGCAGAGGTGGCAGGAGAATTCGTTTTTTACATGAAGAAGAAATGATCCTAGATTTCTTCTTCCGCGGGCAATTTCCGCGCCTCGTCTTCCAGCATGACGGGAATGCCATCCTTGACGGGGAATGCCAGCCGATCCGGCTTGCAGATCAGTTCGTTCTCCGCTTTTCGGTACAGCAGAGGCCCCTTGCATAGCGGGCATACCAGAATATCAAGCAATTTCGAGTCCATGATTTTACCCATTCTACTGTCCGGCATTCTGTGTCGTGAAGGTAATGCGATTGTACCCTGCCGCGCGCGCCGCCTCCATCACCGTGATGATGGACTGATGATTGGCCTGGCCATCCGCGCTGATGACGACCACCGCATCCGCCTGGCCGCCTGCCGCCGCCCGTAATGCCGCGCTGAACTGTTCCCTTCCATTGTATTCGACGGGTTCGCGGTTGATCGTGTACCGCCCCGACGCGCTCACGGCGACATCGACGGCATTGAGGCGCTCGCCGGCACTGGCGGCCGCCGCCTGCGGGAGATTGATCTCCAGTTCCGAAAAGCGTGAATAAGTGGTGGTGATGGTCAGGAAAATCAATATGACCAGCAGCACGTCGATCATGGGCACCAAGTTGATTTCCGGTTCCTCCTTCTGCCTGCCGCGCTGGAAATTCATGGGATTGTTGCGCTCTCTGGCTGTGTGCAGACTCGGGTGTATCCGTCATGCGCCGCCTGTGGTGTTGATAATTCGATCCAGTCGAACTCAACCCTTTCGTTCGCCATGCACGATCTCCACCAGTTTTACCGCCTGCAATTCCATTTCCATTACCAGCGCATCCACCTTCGCGCGAAAGTAGCGATAGAAGATCATGCTGGGAATGGCGACCAGAATGCCGAAGGCAGCGTTATAGAGCGCCACCGAAATGCCGTGTGCAAGTTGTGCCGGATTGCTTGCGCCGGTGGGGGTGCTCGTCCCGAAAATTTCGATCATGCCCACCAGGGTTCCGAACAGACCCATCAGCGGACTCAGGGATGCAATAGTTCCCAGCGTGGTGAGATAGCGCTCGAGCTCATGGGCGACTGCGCGTCCCGCTTCTTCGATGGATTCCTTCATGATTTCGCGCGTGCTGGTATTGTTTTTCAGGCCTGCCGCGAAAATCCGGCCCATCGGAGAATGCTGCTGAAGTCGCGCGAGCATCTCTCCGCTCGCACCGCGTTCGCGGTATTCCCGAACCACCTCGGAAAAAAGTCCTCTGGGCGCGACCAGGCCGGGGCGAAGGGCCCAGATGCGTTCGCCGATGATGCCCGTGGCGATGACGGAGGCCAGGATGAGCGGCCAGATCGGCCACCCGGCAGCTTGAATCAGCGCGAACACCCTGCAATCTCCTGTGGGAACCTCTGCATAATCAGAGCCGTAATGTATCTTGCCCGTTCGATTTCAGCAAGAACGGAACGATTTTTATTGTCCACAATTGTTGTGGATAAGTTTGTGGACAGCGTGCCAATAGAATCATTAAGTCGCCTTTCCATAACAACTTTTTCTGATTAGACTAATTTTTGAACTCAGATACTAATTATTTAAAAACAATAACTTGTATAAATATTCCGAATTCATGGCTTTTCGTTCCCCGCTCATATGCAATTTTTGTGACATGTGTGGATTATTGTAGAATGTCAAGATGAATTACATCATGGAAATGGACATCTCGCGTCCAGTCCTGAGCGTGAGCGACCTGAACCGAAGCGCCAGGGACCTGCTTGAGCGGTCATTTCCGCTGCTGTGGGTGGCTGGCGAGATTTCGAATATCAGGCGGTATGATTCCGGCCACTGGTATTTTTCGCTCAAGGATGCGAGTGCCCAGGTTCGCTGCGTCATGTTTCGTGACCGGAACCAGTACCTGGACTGGCAGCCCAGGGATGGCATGCGCGTGGAGGTCCGTGCCCTGGTCACGTTATACCATGCGCGCGGAGATTTTCAGCTGACTGTCGAAGCCATCCGCCATGCCGGGCTCGGTTCTTTTTTCGAAGCCTTCGAGCAGCTGAAGAGCAAACTTGGAAAAGAAGGCTTGTTCGACTCCGCGCGTAAAAAACCCCTGCCATTTTTTCCGGCGCAGGTCGGCATTGTGACATCCACCGCCGCCGCCGCGCTGCACGACGTGCTGACTACGCTCAAACGGCGCATGCCGCTTCTTCCCGTCATCGTCTACCCTACGCCGGTACAGGGCAACGGTGCATCGGCCAGGATCGCGGCAGCCATCAGGACGGCGGGAAACCGCGCCGAGTGCGAAGTGCTGATTCTTTGCCGTGGCGGCGGCTCCATCGAGGATCTGTGGGCCTTCAACGAGGAGATTGTGGCACGAGCGATTGCCGCCTGCCCGATCCCGGTGGTAAGCGGCATCGGGCACGAAACCGATTTTACCATCGCCGATTTCGTGGCCGACGCTCGCGCTCCCACGCCTACCGGCGCATCCCAGCTCGTTTGTCCTGATCGCGCAGAGCTCATGCAGAGAAGCGAGATCCTGCGGGGCCGCCTGCTGCGGGCTATGCGGCGCAGCGTGGAAAGCCGCATGCAGCGCGCCGATATGCTCGGATGCCGCCTGGTGCACCCGGGAAAGCGGGTGGCTGCCCAGCTTGAATGTCTCCGGCCTCTGCGCGAACGGATGGGGCAGTCATGGCAGCGCGATGCGGAGAGTCGTTCGTGGCGCCTGCGCGAGCTCGGCCGGCGCATGACCCTCGCCGGCCCGGAAATTGAAATCTCACGCCTGGCCCAACGCCTGCATGAACTCGGCCTGCGCCTGCGCCGTGGCATGACCGTGCGGATCCAGGCTCTGGCGGTGGGCCTGGAGCGGCAGCAGGAAAATCTTGTCCATCTCAA
>CAZYYR010000215.1:0-4330 GCA_964651465.1 uncultured Nitrosospira sp. | reverse complement strand
AATTTTTTTTGACAGCACTCAACGAAGAAACGGTAAATTCAGCACAGCCATTCTTTCTAGATCAAGGCCATACAGGACAAGAAGCCATACAAGGAGAGAATGGCCGGACTGACAGGGGTAAGCACCCCTAACGTCTTTAAGCAAATTCCATGCTATCCATAATTCCACTTTTAAAATAGGTGGTTATTAGATTGTTCTGTAAAATGATTAACGGATGTAAGAGTTCTTGACATTTTCCGTTCCTCCATCCTGTCTTATGAAATGAAACCACGACACTTTTTCAAAGTAACGCCTGCTGTGCCACAATCGGCTACCGTCCTGATCGTATCTCCGCATCGCAGGCCCTAGCGTTCTACCCCTGGCCCTGCCCTCTACCCCATCCCGTTTGTGCTGATGGGCGAGTGCTGGGGCACAAGCGCCGTGCTTCCACACCGCTTCCGGCATCATCATGTTCATGACGATATCGCTATGCCGCTCAATTTATGGGATTTCCACTTGAATCGATGGTGCTATACTTTCGGCTTTAACCCTGCCTCGGGAGACCCCTCATGAAGAATATACTGACCTTGCTGACCCTGGCCGTTCTCAGCTTCGGGCTGATTGCGCCGGATGCCGAGGCAAGACGCTTCGGCGGTGGAAAAAGCATCGGCAAGCAACGTGAAGCCATGAATCAGCAGGCAGCGCCCAAGCCCGCGCAGGCGCCGGCTGCCGCGCCTGGTTCGGCAGCTGCCGGCGGCAGCAAATGGGCGGGACCTCTGGCTGGCCTGGCGGCAGGCGGGCTATTGGCGGCACTTTTTATGGGTGGGGCATTTGAAGGCATCAAAATGATGGATATCCTGATGCTGGCTGCGTTGATAGGCGCGATCTTCTTTGTCCTGCGCATGCTGCGCCGTCCTCGGCAGACCCATTCCGGAGAACCCATGCAGTATTCGGGCATGGGAGCCACGGGAAATCGTGGCGACACGACACCGACAGGCGGAACGCAGGCACCCGGCATGGAATCGATGGCGGGCGCGGGGTCGATCTCGGTGCCGGCTTCCGGACAGGGCGCGAATATTCCCGCCGATTTCCAGGTGGAGCCGTTTCTCCGCAACGCCAAAACGTCATTCATCCGCCTGCAGGCAGCCAACGACGCCCGCGATCTGAACGATATAAGGGAATACACGACGCCGGAAATGTACGCCGAAATCAGCATGCAGATCACGGAGCGCGGCGCCGAACCTCAAAGAACCGAGGTCATTGCCATCAATGCGGACTTACTGGAAGTCATCACCGAAAACGATACTGCAACTGCGAGCGTGCGGTTCAACGGGCAATTGCGTGAATCGCCCGGCGCGCTGCCGGAATCATTCGACGAAATCTGGCATGTTCAGAAAAATTTGCAAGACCCTGATGCCGTCTGGTTGCTGGCAGGAATCCAGCAGGTCTCCTAGCAAATCCTGTGGTCTCGATACTGGCGTCGGCTGCGATAGCCCCACTCAATCACCTGCTGCGCGGATCGGGCTGGGCGCTCCGGCGGCTGCAGCCATGCGCAGGAAAAACTGCGCGCATCCGGATTCCTCCCGTCGCCGACCTGACCCTGGCCGTGCAGCCCGGCGGAGAAATCGCCGTTGCACTGCATGGCGCACAGGAGGACGCGATTCTCACGGTCATGCCCGGCCTGCTGCCCCGTTTGCTCGTCCGTGATGAAGCTGCGTACGACGAAATCCGGATATCGGGAGACAGCGCGTTTGGCCGGGAAATTCTCCATATCGGAAAGAACCTTCACTGGGATGCAGAAGAGGATTTGAGCGGCCTGATCGGCGACATTGCCGCCCATCGCGTGAGGCAAACGGGGAACGGCCTGGTGCGCTGGCATATGGAAACCGCCCGGAATCTCTCGCGGACTCTGAAGGAATACCTGACGGAAGAGCAGCCGATGCTCGCCCGCGCCGCAGACATACAGGCATTCACCCAGGACGTGGATACCGTGCATGACCAAGCCGATGGCCTGGAGAGGCGCATCGATGCGCTGATGAACAGATTACGATGAGGCCGGGATCTCATAGGAAAAACCGGAAGTGCGATGCGTCCGGTCTTGCCACCACTCGCTCCATGCGGGAGCCCGACCGCTCCTCGAAAATCCTCGGGATATCGGCATGGACGAACTACTGTTCGTGGACCAGGGCCTGTCAGCACTTGTTTCGCGTCCGCGACGGTGGCAGATTCCAGCTGGAACGAGGCACGAACCACGCAGCAGAGCAAGCGCTTTAAGCGGTGGGCCTTAGGTCTGCCATCCCCGCGCTCCGCTCCCCGCCCTCACGCTTTCTCGCACAGCAACGAACGCAACGCAAAACATGCTGACAGGCCCTAAATGCGCTTCATCCGTCTTCTCAAAATACTTTCGATAGCATTTCGTTTCGGCCTCGACGAATTCTTTCTGGGTCATGAGCGGCTGCGCCTGTTTCGTCCCGTTGTCAGGATGGCTACATTCTGGCGCCGGCTGGACAGGGCCCGGGGCGAGCGTTTGCGCCTGGCACTGGAAGCGCTGGGACCGATTTTCGTCAAGTTCGGCCAGATGCTCTCTACGCGCCGCGACCTGCTGCCGCCGGATGTCGCGGATGAACTGGCAAAGCTGCAGGATCAGGTTCCGCCGTTTCCCTCCAGTCTTGCCGTCAAAACCCTCGAACAGATCTACGGGAAACCCGTCAACGAGGTCTTCCTGGTATTCGACACCGAACCCGTGGCAAGCGCATCGGTTGCCCAGGTGCACCTGGCCGTGCTGCACGACGGTACGGAGGTCGCAGTCAAAGTGCTGCGTCCCGGTATCGCGCCCATCATCTGCCACGATATGGCGCTGATGGAGACAGGCGCTGTTCTGCTCGAAGTGCTGTGGCCTGACGGCAAGCGGCTGAAGCCGCGGGAAGTCGTGTCGGAGTTCGCCCGCCACCTGGACGACGAACTGGATCTCATGCGCGAAGCCTCCAATTGCAGCCAGCTGCGGCGGAATTTTCTCGATTCTCCCCTCCTGCTGGTCCCGGAAGTCTACTGGGATTACTGCTATTCGGGGGTCATGGTCATGCAGCGCGTGAAAGGCACCCCCATCAGCCACGTCGCCACGCTGCGCGAACAGGGCGTGGATATTCCCAGGCTTGCCCGCGTCGGGGTGGAAATCTTCTTTACCCAGGTATTCCGGGACGGCTATTTTCACGCGGATATGCACCCCGGGAATATCTTCGTGGGCAGCGACGGCCGCTACATCGCTGTCGATTTCGGCATCATGGGCACGCTTACCGATGAGGACAAGAATTATCTGGCTCAGAATTTTCTTGCATTTTTCCGGCGCGACTACAAGCGTGTGGCCGAGGCGCACGTCGAAGCAGGATGGGCGCCAAAAGACACCCGGGTGGGCGACTTCGAAACGGCGATCCGCGCGGTCTGCGAGCCAATTTTCGACAAGCCCCTCAGCGAAATCTCCTTTGGAAGAGTATTGCTGCGCCTGTTTCAGACATCGCGCCAGTTCAATGTCGAAATCCAGCCGCAGCTGGTGATGCTGCAGAAAACCCTGCTGAATATCGAGGGGCTGGGTCGTGACCTCGACCCGAACCTCGACCTGTGGACAACGGCAAAGCCGTACCTGGAAAACTGGATGCAGGATCAACTGGGCTGGCGCGGTCTCTCTCGACGCCTGCAAAAGGAAGCCACCAACTGGGCCGTCGTCTTCCCCCAGTTTCCACGGCTGCTTCACGATGCCTTGAACGACAATCGCACCCGGGCGATCGAAGAGAAAATCACTGAAATCATGCTGGAACAAAAGCGGCAGAGTCGCTTCATGATCGTTCTCGCCCTTCTGGTAGCGGCACTGCTGCTATGGCGGATATGGTAGCCCGACGATAGGCATCGCCCCGGCACTCTTCCTTTCCGTACATATCGGTACGCAGTCTGCCTCATGCGGCGCGCACCAACCCATCGGAGCCGTCTCAAATTCGTTCAGGGCTGGTCATGGATGAATTTTGGTAGAATGCCCGTTTTTTTTGAAGTGGCAGAGTAATGGCGCTACTGGAAATCCGCGGCGTGACACGGCGCTTTGGCGACTTTACCGCCGTCGACAATGTCAGCATCAATGTGGAAGCGGGTGAATTCTTCACGTTGCTGGGGCCCTCCGGCTGCGGCAAAACCACGCTCCTGCGGATGGTTGCCGGATTCGATCTTCCCGACACGGGTCAGATTCTGCTCGACGGAGTGGACATGGTGGGTACCCCCCCGGAAAAACGGCCTGTCCACACGGTTTTCCAAACCTACGCGCTGTTCCCGCACATGAGCGTGGCGGACAATATCGCTTTTCCGCTCA
>CAZYYR010000214.1:0-4366 GCA_964651465.1 uncultured Nitrosospira sp. | reverse complement strand
TCGTGAATCGAAATCGAATTGCTCCGGGAATCTTTCATTACCAGTCCTCGCGTACCGCGCGCACGGCGCTGCCCGACACCGCGCGCCGTCCTGATACCAGTGCCGTCGTGGCGGCGCATGTCATCAATGCGAAGGCCACTGCCAGCAATTCTATCCATGGTACGCTCAATTGCATGGTCCAGTGGAATGACTGAGGGTTCACGATGAAGACCAGGATGAGACTGATGCACCAGCCAAGTGTAAAGCCGAGCGTGGTTCCGAGCGTCGTCAGCAGCCCGCCTTCCAGGGCCAGCATGCCAAGAATCTGGCGCCGCGTCATGCCGATATGGCGCAGCATGCCGAATTCCCTGGCACGCGCCAGGGCCTGGGCCGAGAAGCTGGCCGCAACGCCCAGGAGCCCTATGGCGATGGCGACTGCTTCCAGCAGGTAGGTCACCGCAAAGCTGCGGTCGAATATATTGAGGCTCAGCGCCCTTATCTGACCGGGTTCGGAGAACTCCAGCGCCTCTCCGAACGGCAACCGCTTCATGGGCTCGATGACCTGTTCGGGCGATATCCCCTTTTGCAGCCAGAGTGCGGCATCGTTTACCAGTCGATCGTCCGTCAGTGCCTGGTAATCGCTCAGCCGCATCTGTATCGCGCCAAATTGCCGTCCGTAGTCGCGCCATACGCCGGCCACCACAAAACTGGGCCCGGGATTGGTCAGAGGGAGCGTCACCCGCTTGCCCAAAGTATAGCCGTACAGATCCACCATGGGCTCGGATACCCAGATGGGTATCGCATCTTTTGGAAGCCGGTCCGCCGCAATCGCCTCGCCTGTCAGCGGCAGTATGCTGCCTGGATTGTCGGCATCGATGGGGCGTGCAATCAGCGCGACTGTGGGCCGGCTCGCATCCAGCATCAGTTGCGAGGAACGGAAAAAGTCTGCGCGCACGACACCGGGCGTGGCAGCAAGCGCTTTCATTTCATCCGGCGTGAGGCCGCGCGTGTCTCCGCCCGCAGCCGTCCGCAAGTACAGATCGGCCGGCAGGATATGCTGCAACCAGTCATCGACCGACACGCGAAAGCTCGCCACCATGATCGCCATTGCCACCATCAGGGTAAAGCTTGCAAGGATGCCGCCCAGCGCAATCGCAGCCTGGTTCGGGGCATTGGCAAGCCGTGCCAGGGCCAGCGTTGCCAGGGTCGACATCTCTCCGCCGGTACGCCGGTCCGCCAGGGAGAAAACGCTCGAAAAAATCAATGCGGAAAGACGCGGCATCAAGGCGATGCCGCCGGTCAGCAGTTGTGCTATTGCAAGATAGCCGAAAACAGGCAAATCGAAAATGGGTGGCAACTGGGTGAACAGGATGCCCGATATCAGGCACAGCACTCCAGGCCAGGGGGTCGCCAGTTTCGAGAGTGCGGTATCCTCGCTTCCGGATTTGAGTGCGGGTCCCGGCCTCGTGATTGCCGCCTCCCAGGCGGGTGCGGTGCTGCCCAGCAGCGTAATGCCCAAGCCGAGCGTAAAGAAGATCGCCGCTGCCACCGGATCGAAACGGATATCGGGTTTCACGCCGGTAAAAAAACCACCACCGAGGTCTGCGCCGAAATAGTGCAGTGCAGCCGCGGCAGTCGCATAACCGAGCGCCAAGCCCGCGAGCGAACCGATGACGCCGAGAGCGGCGCCTTCCAGCAGCATCTGTCCCAGCAGCTGCCTGCGGGTGAGTCCGAGCACCCGCAACAATGCAAACTGATGGCGCCGCCGTACCACCGACAGGGCCTGCGTCGAAAATACCAGGAACGTGCCGGTAAACAGGGCGACCATGGCCAGCATGTTCAAATTGACGCGATAGGCGCGTGACATGTTGGCGACCCGGGTCTCTTCGTCAACCGTTTCCGTGATCAGGTACTGTCCGCGGGATTCCAGTTCCTGCCCCAGCGCGGTCTTGAACGCCGCCTGGTCCAGACCCGGCATCAGCTTCAGTTCGACCCGGGATAGTCGGCCGATACGTTGCAGGCGCCATTGCGCCGCCCCGATATCCATGACCCCGATGCGCTGGCCTGCGCGGGCACGCATCAGCCCGCCCGCCACCCGCAAGGTGACGGTGCGGGTTCCGACGCGCAATTGCAGCGGGTCACCCTGTTTGACCCCCAGCCATTCCATTGCGGCCGGCGAAAGAAAGATAGCGTCATCCGCCAGCACATCCAGCAGGTTGTCCTCGGTCGGGACACCGATCAGGTCCGGTGCCATGATGGAAGCACGAAAGATATCCAGCCCCAGGATTTTCAAAGTCGTGTCTTTCCGTTCGTCCGAACGGGAGGAAATGGCGACGTCGAGTTCCAGCACCGGGTTGGCCAGTTCGACGCCGTCATGCTGGGCGAGGACCGGGTAGATCGATTCATCGAACGTCGCCTGCGGTGCCCGCACGTGCAGATCGGACTGACCGGAAAGCATTCTGCCGGCAGCGGAAAATTCGTTGAAGGCTGCGGTGTTGATCAGGTGAATTGCAAATCCCAGCGCCACGCCCAAGGCAATGGCAACGATGGCGACTGCGATCTGGATCCGATGGGCCCGCCATTCTCCCCATAGCAACCAGCGGGACAATATGCTATTGCCTATCCAGTCTGTCATTCCGTCTGCTGCGACGGCGGAGGCAGCGGGTGCAATCCATCCTTTGCCAGCACCAGGATCCGGTCCGCCGTTGCCGCCGCTGTATGCGAATGAGTAACAATGATGCCCGATGCATTGTTCGCCTTGATTTCCGCGCGCAGGAGCATGAGGACATCATGGGCGGTATCCGGATCCAGGTTGCCGGTCGGCTCATCGGCCAGGATGAGTTTCGGACGATGTACCAGGGCACGGGCAATGGCGACACGCTGCATTTCTCCACCCGACAGCTGGCGTGGAAAATGCTGTCCTCTTCCGTGGAGGCCGACCGCGTCCAGCATGTCTTCCGCTTTTTCCACGGGCATGCCATTCAGCAGCAGGGGGAGGGCGACGTTCTGGCTGAGCGTCAGGTGCGGCAGGATGTGGAAAGCCTGGAAGACGAAGCCGAGTTCCTTGCGCCGCAGGCGTGTTGCCGCCTCGTCGTTCAGGGATGATATCGCCATGCCGTTGATCCGGATCTCGCCTGAATCAGGTACATCCAGGCCGGCAATCAGATTCAGGAGGGTCGATTTTCCTACCCCGGATTCGCCCATGATCGCGACATATTCGCCTGACCCGAGTGTATACGACAGATCGGCGAGAACCTGTCGGCCCCCTGGATAAGCCTTGGCGATTTGATTCAGTTCCAGCATGACGGCTCAGCTCATGCGCCTGCGCCATTTCGCGGCAGCACCCCGGGTAAACCCCGAGTCTTGACAGTGCACCGCAATGACATACTCCGGACAACTGGGCCGCCGGCAGCGGGGGAGGTTAGGCATGATGGGAAAAATCTGGATTATACCAGCATGGTCGAATCGTTCGCCGCGTGACAGAAGTTCATCTGTTCCGAAGCGCCGCGCGTCCCCGTTCAGCCGATTTGCCTTGACAGGGACGGCGGTTTTTCCTATAGGTACAATATGAGTGTGGCTTTGAGGCGGGTCACAGCAGCGGCAACCGGGAACCTGAAAACTGAGGAAAAGTTCAGAGGAGCGAGTCATGCTGGCCCAATCCCCACCGTATTTCGAACATGATGCCGATATCGGCATCATCGGGCGGGGCGCCACGCTCGAGCAGGCATTCGAGGCAGCGGCGCAGGCGGTCTTCGGTATCGTGACCCAGTTGGAGAAGGTGCAACCCGAGACGATGATCGCAATCGAATTCGAAGAAGCGGATCGCGAACTGGCTCTGGTGACCTGGTTGAACCTGCTGCTGGGGAAGGCACGTGAACTGGAGATGGTTTTTGGCCGATTCCACCTGCGGTGCCAGGGTAATCAATGGCAAGCTGAAGTTTCGGGTGAAAAGTGGCGCGACGGCCTGGAGCGTGGTGTTGAGGTAAAAGGAGCAACGCTGACCATGCTTTCGGTGAGGCAGGCAGAAACGATGTGGGAGGTGCGTTGCATCGTGGATGTGTGAAGGACTGCGGTAATGGCGCCGGCGCAGCATATGAAATGATCGGCATGAAAGGTCGTACCAGCGGCGTGAAGACTGGTTGCGTCAGCCGGGGTCCTTTCTCGGGAGCCATCCGATTCTGAGACATCTGGCGCGTCCGCTTTCAGGGATGCTTGTCGTGGTACGACCTTGTGCCGGACTTGAAACCTTGCTTGATGTTTCGCACAATACCTGCAAAGCCGAAAGTCATGAGATCGAGCATGCGGCCAGCCAATGCATGCGCACCGCAAAGGGTACTGATCCATACGCGTTCGATGCGAGGGGATGGCGGTAGAAGCAAGGTGGTCA
>CAZYYR010000213.1:0-4375 GCA_964651465.1 uncultured Nitrosospira sp. | reverse complement strand
GTCGCACCCATCCGCAGCATGGCCGAGTTTTCATCCTCATTTGCACTCTCACCCTCACCTGCACGATGGAAGCGATCCGCCTTGCCCTTCGAAAGGATGTAGATATTGTCCGCGGCATTGATCAGCGCCGGCTGATGGGATATGGCAACGACGGTAAGGTCGTTTGCGAGTTGCTGCAAGGTTTCGCATACCAGCCGTTCGCTTTCGGGATCGAGCGCGCTGGTAGGCTCGTCCAGCAGGAGGAAAAGCGGCTGATGGGCCAGAGCGCGGGCGATTGCGATGCGCTGGCGCTGGCCACCTGAAAGCAACCCGCCGCGCTCGCCGACCACTGTACTCAAACCCTCGGGCAGGGCACTTACGAAATCCCAAGCGCCAGCCTGACGCAATGCCCGCTCGGCGTCCGCTTCTACCAGATCGGGTGCGCCGACGAGTATGTTGTTGAGAATGGTGTCGTGAAGCAGAACGTTTTCCTGGGCGACGTATCCGATCATGCGGCGCCAAGCGCGCAGATTGATTTCGCCCAAGGGTACGCCATCGATGAGGATCTCTCCCGATCCGGGCTCGGCCAAACCGCACAACAGATCCATCATCGTGCTTTTGCCGACCCCTGAAGGTCCGGCAATAGTGGTAAAGGATTTTACCGGGATTTCGAGATTGAGTCCCTGGAACACTGGTTTGATGCCGTAATCGAAATGGATATTACGCAGAATGATTCCTTTCCCGAGGGTGGGCTGGCGCGTACCTGTGGTTCTTTCTGCCGCCGCACGCGCTTCTTCCACTGCGGTGCGCAGCGCCCAGTAGGCGCTCTCCTGCGCCATGAGGTTCTGGTACTTGCGTTGCGTCTTGTTGAGCAGGCTCAGCAGGCGGGTAAGCAGGAATACCATCACCATCACTGCAGGCAGCGATAATTCCCATGATACCAAGGCAAGATACAGTCCAATCGCCATCAGAGTGGCAAGTATCGGCTCCTGCAAGGCCATCAGCGCTTCACGCGCAATGATTTCCCGCCGCGTGGCTTTTTCGAGCTGCCTGGTCTGATCGCGCAGGATAGCTTCGGCAACATTGTCGCGCGCCATGGCCTTCAGGGATTTCACCGAGCCCAGCACGTCGGAAAGATAGGACAGCAGATGGCGCAGCAGCTGGGTCTGCCGGGTGCCGGCCTTGCGCGTGGCGCGAATCAGCTGATGCAGCGTCTGCATCATCACGATGCCCACCAGAATGGAGGTAAGGGTGGCCTCCCATGAGACGAACATGGCCACCGTGCCGTAGACGAGGACTTGCACGGCCAGGGCAATGACTGTCACGCTGTGCTCGAATCCCTGGGCGGCGCGGTAAGCCTCAGTGGCGACGGAATTTGCGAGCGAGCCCATCGGCTGGCGGAGATAGTACTGCCAGCGGCTCGCGAGCAGCGCGTCGATGAATTCGAGGCGCAGTGCGGTGGCGACATGCGCGACGGTATAGCCGACCTGCCTGTTGGCGACCAGCAGGATGATGCTTTTGATAACCATGCCTCCGACGATGATCAGCAGCATCACGCCAATGGTCGGGGTGATGCCCAGATTCTGAAGCACCTCCACGATGCGCCTCCCAATATCGGAGTTGGAGGTATCGCCCACGGCGATGGAGAGCAAAGGAAGGAGGGCAGTGAGGCTGAGCCCTTCCGCCATACCGGCTGCCAGCAGCGCAATCAATACGTATGCGGTGCGCCGCGGAAACAGCATGCAATAGGTATAGAGTGTGTGCATAAGCGTGGTTTGCAGACCTGCCGGTTATCATATCCTAAATCGCGGCCAGGGTCTTGAAAAACCCTTTTGTCAACAGGCGATAGAGGTGAACGGAAGGGAGAGAATCCCGTGCCGCGTGGCGGTCGCGTAGGGATACGCATCGTACGACACGATCTTGGCGGTGCGCGTCGGGCGAAGAGGCAGGGAACATCCTGATAACTGTTGGCCGAAATGACAGCTCAGTCGGTTTTTCGCGCACCGCGAATGTTGAGCGTAGCCAGCGCGAACTGGAGCCCTATAATGGCAAAAGCCTGGGTATGCCAGCCCCAAGCCACCCACATGAGATTGCTGAGCAGGGACATCAGGAATCCGGCATGGCGCCTGTTTCTGGATTGATAGGTCAGCAGCCAGACTGACAGTACGTTGACAATCATTGCGGGCCATTGCAGCAAGTCAAGGTAATCCATATCGTTCAATTCCCTGCGGAAAGATTATTTTGGGGATGCCACAGGAAGGCGGGGTTTCAGTCATGTCCACTGCAACCGCGGCCTGTGCAGCGGTTCGCGATTCGCGGCTTCGTACATCGATGAACATCATCTCATCCGTTATCCATTCATTCCGTACGAAAGAACACAGATCGTGGGTGCGCAATCGCACATACAACGGGCTGCAATGCGACGCATCATGTTTTTTCCGCTGTTGCGCCTCCTGTTCCGAAGTCTCCTGACGCGGTATCTGGAAAAACGGGGGCTGCGCAAGGATCGGACCAAAAAGTTCTGTCAGGCAAGTTATGGCTGCTTCTACCTCACACTCATATAGCCGGGCATTATGGAAGGGCGCGATCAGCTTTGGGCTGGTGCACATACCCATTGCACTTCACAGTGCCACATCCGAGCAGGGAATCGATTTCGACTGGCTGGACAAGCGCAGCATGGACCCGGTGGGATATAAGCGCATCAACAAGAAAACCGGCAAGGAGATCGATAAGGAAAATATCGTCAAGGGTATCGAATACGAAGACGGCCAGTATGTCGTGCTGAGCCAGCAGGAGATTGCCGCCGCGTATCCGAAGGCCACGCAGACGATCGAGATCGAGATGTTCGTAGGGGCCGCAGACGTGCCGTTCCTGTACCTTGAACGGCCGTACTATATTGTTCCCATCAATAAGGGAGCAAAGGTCTATGCGTTGTTGCGCGAAGCTCTGTTGAGGACAGACCGCATCGGTATTGCACGGGTTGTGATTCAAACCAAACAGCATCTGGCGGCACTCATGCCCGCAGGCCCCGCACTCGTGCTGAATCTGCTGCGCTGGAGCGACGAGATACGCAGCTGGGAAAAGCTGGATCTGCCTGATGAAGGAACGAAGGAAGCGGGTATTACCGAGAAAGAATTGAAAATGGCGGAGCAACTGGTAGTGGACATGAGCGGCAAATGGAATCCTGGAGAGTTTCGTGATTCCTTCAAGGATGAAATCATGAAGCTTGTGCAAGAGAAAGTGGAAACCGGAGAGGTGCAGACAGTGGCGCAGCCGGAAGAGATGGAAGCCCAGCGCAGCGCGCAAATCGTGGATCTCACCGAATTGCTGCAGCGCAGCCTGAAGAAGAGCGGAGAGAAGGAAGGCCGCGGGGCTCCTTCCCGAAAATCCGCCAAGGCGGAGCGTAGCATCGCATCCTCTCAGGCCGGAAGCACACGCAGGCGCCGGACAGAATAGGGTCGGAAGCCCTCCCCGTATTATTCGATGGAGTCGTCAGTAAAGCTCCCTTTATATACGGCGATACGCTGCGAATTCCAGCTCCCGATTCGATCTTCGCTCATGTTGCCGGTAGAAAGGGCGGCCGTTGATAGCATCGGCCACCCGAACAGTTTGTATTCTCGGTGCTTCCTGAGCCATGACGAAAATCGATTCGCTCAAATCCTATCGAACCAAGCGGAATTTTTCGATCACCCCAGAGCCGGCTGGCATCAGGGGTGGAGAAAAAGTTGAAACGAATTTGTCATTCGTTGTCCAGAAGCACTGGGCGAGCCGTCTGCACTATGACTTTCGCCTCGAGCTCGATGGAACGATGAAAAGCTGGGCAGTGCCTAAGGGTCCCAGCTTCGATCCCCATGACAAGCGTATGGCAGTGCATGTCGAGGACCACCCTGTTTCATACAATAAATTTGAAGGCGAAATTCCGCGTGGGCAATATGGCGCGGGTAAAGTCATCATCTGGGATAAAGGAACCTGGGTTCCCCTCGAAGACCCGCGTAAAGGCTATCGCGAGGGGAAACTGAAGTTCGAGCTGCGCGGCCACAAGCTGAAGGGTCACTGGACGCTGGTTCGTATGAAAAACGAGGCGGAGAAAAAACAGAAGCCCTGGCTGCTCATCAAGGAAAAGGACGGGTATGTTCGTCCGTCCAGCGAATACAGTGTCGTGGACGAAATGCCTGAGAGTGTTGCCGGGCTGGGGTCGGCGGGCACAGCCGTCGAGCCGGTTGGATCAGCATCGGCGAAAAAAGGCGCCGGTGCTATGGTTGAAAGATCGGTCAAGGCCGACCTCCCTCTTACACTGGGGCCTGCACTTGCCACGCTCGTGGACACCCCGCCGGAAGACGCGGATGAGTGGATCTACGAGATCAAGTTCGATGGCTATCGGATCCTGACCCGCATA
>CAZYYR010000212.1:0-4406 GCA_964651465.1 uncultured Nitrosospira sp. | reverse complement strand
CGTTACCGCCGGGTGCTCCTTCCCTGCGGTCTTCAGCCAGCCAGCCCATCCTCGGTCAGCCAGCCAATATTTTTATTCGATAGTCAGGCGGGCGCTGGTTGATTTTCCCAGTGCCGCACAGGCGGGCAGATTCCGGTTGAATCATGACCGCCGCGTATGTCGCATGTCCTGTCCAGGACTGGTTATCGGTTTATTCATGCGCTACCAGTGCAGACGGCCCAGCCGGGCGCTTTTCTTGCGCTGATGGGCCTGCATGCGCTGCAGGACGTCATCGAGCATCTGGATGCCCTGGATGATATGGGGCCCCTTGTTCAGCATGACGCATTCCGCCCTCTCACCCATGGCCGCGTCGGTCACTTCGGCCCGGGTCGGTTTTCCCGTCTTGACCAGACCCTCCAGTACCTGGGTTGCCCAGATGACTGGGAGGTGCGCGGCTTCTGCCAGCCACAGGATTTCTTCCTGCAGTTCCGCCAGCCTTTCGTACCCGCACTCCACGGCAAGATCACCGCGGGCGATCATGACCCCCACCACTGGCGATTGCAGCAGCGTCAGCAGCAGCGAGGGAAGCTGTTCGAAGGCAGTGCGCGTTTCGATCTTGATCACGATGCCGAGCCTTTCCGCTTCGAGCCGTTTCAGATGGCCCTGCAGCAACTCGATGTCGGCAGGCTGCCGCACGAAGGAAAGGCCCACCATGTCCGCCTGGCGGGCAACGAATTCCAGATCATCGATATCCCGTTCGGTCAGGCCTTGCAGGTTCAGCTGGCTGTCGGGCAGATTGATGCCCTTGTCTGCCAGCAGTTTTTCCCCATTGTCGCGCGCCTTGGTGATCTCGACCAGGATCTCGCCTTCGCCGACGCTGCGTATGACGCCGCCTATGCGGCCATCATCGATCAGGAGGCGCTCGCCCGGATGAAGATCTGAAAATATCTCCGGCAAGGAGCATGCGATGGTGGCGGGCTGCAGCAACTGCCCTCTGTCGTCATATTTGGCAGGACGTCCAGGAACGGCGTTTTGCGTCAATATCAGGGTGCCGCCGCGATAAAGCCGGATCTTCTCGGGAACCTGGGGCAGTGCACCCACTTCTCCTGCATAATCAGCCTCCTGCTCCCCACCATTGCCGACGCCGGGCACCCGGAAAAGTTTTATACCCGGGCTGACGTAAGCGGTTTGTGCCGATTCCGCCCAGTAGCCCGGGCCTGCCCGGGCGACCAGCTGCAGCCGGCGCGGCGCACCCCGCGCGTCGGTAAATTCGAGCCAGTCCTTTTCCGCAAGCTGGGCCAGCCGGCCGTTGCTCACGGGAAGCTGGAAAGGAGTCGGCAGGGAATGAAGGGAGGCTTCGCCTTGCGGATATATCCAGATGCGTGCGGGCGCCACAACCTTTCCGCAGGCATCGCGCTGGGGCTGCCACTTGAGCACAGGGGGCGCGAAAGCGATTTCGCCGGTGCGCAATTTAGGTCCTGCCAGATCCATCAGGAGGCGGCAGCGTCGCCCAGTTTCCCGGCTCGCGCGCCGGATCTGTTTGATCATCCGTGTCCATGTGCCGGGATCGCCATGCGCGCAATTGATGCGGGCGCAATCCATGCCGTGAAGCAGCATTTCCTTGATCAGTGCGTAGTCGTCGGCACTGTTTTCGGGCAGCGTGACCATGATCCGCCCGTGCCTTTGCGACTGAACCTTTCCGAGCAGATTACCGGTATTGGCTTCCAGCAGGGTCGAGCCTGTCACAGAAGGATCGGCTGCCGTCGGAGGCATGGGGTCGACCGGCTTGTCGAGGGCGCGCTGCAGAAGCACGATAATGGCGTGAAGATTGCGCAGGACCCTGGATTCCGCTCGCCCCAGCGAAGAAAGTCCGATTGCCGTGAGCTTGTCCTGAAGGGAACGTACATCTCTCCGCCGCAAGCCAAGGTAATGGACCAGATTGGCAGCGCTGCCGAGGTGGCGCGGTTCCACCTTTGCAAGCGTTTTTTCAGACTCCTTCTCCAGCGCTATCAGTTCCTGCTGCAGGGAAGTCAACTCCCGCAACAGACTGGTATAGGCTTTTTTATCGCCGTTCCATGCGGCCGGGTCGGAAGAGGTTGGGGAAGAGGTCACTGAGGAGTTCGCCTGCCGATACCGAAGTGTATTTATAACGTTGACATGTCATTGTTACAACTGTGTGACACTTCTGGACTGCGGCAGTGGGGAAGGCCGCCACGCAGTGCTGGAAGGCGAGGGCTTCGTGAGACAGGTGACGGATAATGCCATTCCATGAAATTTCGGCATATTCCACATCCGCACGCACGAAGCGCTCTGAAACCGCCCCGTTTTCATAACGACCCGCTTTGATCACAGGCTAAAACGGTTCCGCGATCGGGTGAACGGATTTGTTTTTTATAAAGACTCATTGCTTTCAGCCGGCCAGAAAATTAAAATGGAAACCATTATCATTTAGTAAACACTGTTTCTTACGCCCGGTCATTTGTTTTGCAGCGTATGGCTATTATGGGTGACATTCCAACCTCATCTCAGTAAGGGCGTTCGATGCCGATAAGCGGGTTTGCCGTGCGAGAGGAAGTCAAAGCGCTTTATAGCGACCATCACGGCTGGCTCTGCGCATGGCTGCGTAAAAAACTCAGCTGTTCGCACCGGGCAGGCGATTTTGCACAGGATATCTTTGTGCGCCTGCTTTGCCGGGAAGAACCGCTATCGATTCAGGAGCCGCGCGCATTCCTGACGACCATGGCGAAGCGCTTGCTAGCCAATCAGTGGCGGCGCGAGCAGCTCGAACGTTCTTACATCGAAGTGCTGGTTCAGGCCCCGCAAAGTGTGGCCCCGTCTCCCGAAGAGCAGGCTATTCTTCTGGAAACCCTCGTGGAGCTCGATAAATTGCTCGAAGGTTTGCCGCCCAGGGTCAAGAAAGCATTTTTGTATGCCCAGCTCGATGGGATGACTCACAGCGAAATTGCGGCAAAACTCGGGATATCGATCACCACTGTCAAACGCTATATATTGCGTGCCGGTGCTCAGTGCTATTTCGGGACGAGCATGTCCTGACGGGTGCCGATCAGTCGTGACCGGAGACCCGGGCAGGAAATGGATAATCCACGGAGAGAAGGAGGTAGCGGTCATATCGATCGTGAAAGCGTAAGCCAGGGTAATGCCCTGTTTGATTACCCGAAGGATATCCCCGCACCTGTCGCCAGACGTGCGGTGGAATGGCTGATAGAGCTGCAATCCGACGATAGTGGTTTTACCCGGCAAGCGCTCCGGCAGTGGCTGAACCAGCATCCCGACCACGCCCGCGCCTGGGATCACATCGAGGCCGTCAACAGTCGTTTGCGCAGCGTGGGGGCTGCTTCAAGCGTTGCGCATGCCACGCTTTTGCAGCCCGGTTCGGCCAAGCGCCGTGCAGCCGTCAAGACCCTGGCCGTACTGCTCTTTGCCAGCGGCGGTACCTGGATCGTTCGTGACGAGTTACCCTGGCGGGGCTGGATAGCTGATGAGCGCACCGGCGTGGGGGAACGGCGCCATATTCAGCTGGCCGACGGCACCACTGTGGATCTGAATACGGATAGCGCGATCAATATCCGTTTCAGTACCTCCGAGAGAAGACTGCAGCTGCTGAATGGCGAGATTCTGATCGCTACCGGCGAGGAAAGCGGCCATTTGCCGTCTCCCTTTGTCGTCGAGACGGCATACGGTGAACTGCGACCGGTCGGTACCCGCTTCATGGTGCGCCAACAGGAGGATGCATGCCGAGTCGATATTTTCGAAGGGGCCGTCGTGATTCATCCGGGTAATGGAGGAGGTTCGGCACGCACGTTACATGCGAACGAGAAAACTCGTTTTACCCGCAATACCATAAGCGACCCCGTCCCGGCCAACGATGCCGATATCGCGTGGACGGAGGGCTGGCTCGTCGTCAGCGATGCCAGCCTATCCAGCTTTCTTTTCGAGCTCGATCGCTATCGCCCGGGGCACCTGGGGTGCGATCCTGCGGTCGCCCAACTGCGCGTTTCGGGCAGCTTCCCCCTGAACGATATCGACCGCATTCTCGATATTTTGCGCAACACGCTGCCGATAGAGATTCACTTTCTTACGCGATACTGGGTTACGGTCCGCTCGAAACCTTCCTAGGGCCTGTTCATATTTGTTTCGCACCCGCGTTGCTGTGCGAAAAGCGTGAGGGCAATGCGCAGGGCATAACAGGCCCTGGCCAGTCGTCCACCCTGCCACAATGATACGGTTGCGGGCAATCTGCAACCTTTGCCGCTTAATCGTCGTCGCCGCCCCCGAGCGGGTGATGTAACCCTCCTGTAATCCTCTGGTCCTCTGCCACCCTTCTCGGGGTTGCCTGGTGCACCGGAAAGAACCTTTCTCCAGGCTCCGATTTGGTCAGGCGACCTGATGGCTACCTGGGCAAAAAA
>CAZYYR010000211.1:0-4465 GCA_964651465.1 uncultured Nitrosospira sp. | reverse complement strand
GCGGTCGAACTGGCGCATCGTTTCCGGGACACCGACGCGGCGGCCATCGACAAGACGCTCACGCCACAGTCGCTCGATGCGATACGAGCCAGCCTGGATGCCGGGCTGGTGGAAGAAATCCAGCGCATGAACAAGTTCATGGTTCTGCTGACCATCGCCATCTCCGGCGGGCCGTTCATCGGGCTGCTGGGCACGGTGATGGGGGTCATGATCACCTTTGCGGCCATCGCTGCAGCCGGCGATGTAAATGTCAACGCAATCGCGCCGGGAATCGCCGCAGCGCTGGCGGCAACCGTCGCCGGCATGGGCGTCGCGATCCCTTCATTGTTCGGCTACAACTATCTGGCGTCGCGCATCAAGGCCATCGTATCGAGGATGCATATTTTTGTCGACGAGTTCATTACCAAGCTCGCCGAGAACTACAGCCGCTGAGAGAGATCGTCCATGAAGGTTCAGGAAGACAACGAGCTGTATGACGAGATCAACGTCGTACCCATGCTGGATCTCGCCTATGTTCTGCTGGTGATTTTCATCATCATGACGACAGCTTCCGTTCAGGGAATCAAGGTCAATCTGCCCAAGGCCAGCAATTCCCCCAGTCTGGCAAAGCCGCAAACCAAGGCGATCACCATCAATGAAAGCGGGCAGATTTTCCTGGACGCCTATCCGGTGACGCTGGACGAACTGCAGACCCGGCTGAGTCAGCTGAAAGCGGCAAACCCCGAACTGCCGGTCGTGGTCAAGGGCGATACGGTAGTGCAATACGGCAAGGTGATGGAAGTGCTCGAACTGCTGGGACAGCTCGATATCACCCAATTGGGCCTGGTAACCCAGCGTCTGGTGAAATGACGCCATGGATGAGAACGGGCCAGCCTGGAAACGCTGGGGGGGCGTCCTGCTTTGTCTTGCCGTCGCGATTTTACTGGGATTGCGGCTGAAGGAGTTTCTGGAAAGCGACAAGCCTCCGCCCAGACCGTCGGTCCAGCAGATCACTCTGATCAAGCCTCCGCCTCCTCCGCCCCCGCCTCCCGAGCAGAAGCCGCCGGAACCGGTGGTCAAGGAAGAAGTCCTGTTGCCCGACGAGGCGCCGGAGCCGATGGATGATGCCGATGAACCGCCGCCCGGACCGGACCTGGGCATCGATGCCGAAGGTACGGGCAGCGGAGATGGATTCGGTCTCGTGGGTAAAAAAGGCGGGGCGGATCTGATCGGCGGCAAAAAAGGGAACCCCTGGGCCTGGTATGACGCGATAGTGAATGATGCAGTGAATGCCGCTTTTCAGGAAGCGGTGGCGCGCGAAAAAGCGCTCAAGGACAAGACATACAAGGTTGTAGTGAAAGTATGGATCAGTACGGGTGGAAAGGTGGAACGAATCGCGCTGGTTGACAGAACCGGCGATCCGAAAGTCGATGAACTACTGCAAGATGTATTGCAGAACTTGAAGGCATTGCGCGAAGGCCCGCCGGCAGATATGCCGCAGCCAGTAAAAATACGTGTGACCTCGCGCGCCTGATGGTCTGGAGAACGGCATGAATATCCGATTGATGCTCGCAGGCGCCATGATGCTGACCGTTATGGGCGCCCACGCAAAAGCCGACGAGCGCGAAAAAGTCGAAATCCTGTACGAGACCACGCTGAATCTGATTCAGCTCCTGGTCGAGCAAGGCGTCATCAAGCAGGAGGTGGCTGATGACATGATACGCAAGGCCGAGCAGAAGGCGAGGCTTGCACGGCAACAGGACGAAGAACAGGCCGGCGAGACCGGGGTGGCCGCTGGAGTTGCCGGGGCTGCCGGAACCGCTGGAGTTGCCGGAGCCGCTCCCGCGAAAAAAGGCGAGGTGCGGGTGACCTATGTGCCTGAGCACATCAAGAAGGAAATCCGCGATCAGCTGCGCGAGGAAGTCGTGGGCCAGGCCAAGCAGGAACGCTGGGGCAATGTCAACGCCGTGCCCGAGTGGCTGGACAGGTTTACATTGGAAGGCGACATGCGCCTGCGCGAGCAGGCCGATTTTTATGCGAACGGCAATGCGCCTGCGGCCAATTTCCAGGCTATCGGGCAACAGATCGGCAATACCACCGACGACAGTCTTCACCGCGAGCGCATACGTATGCGTCTCGGCCTGAACGCCAGGGTCACCAAGGGAGTCGATTTCGGCCTGCGCCTGACCTCCGGCAATGTGAACGATCCGATCACGACCGGGCGGTTGCTGGGATCTCCCATATTGATGGGGTCTCCGACCTCCACCCTGCAGAACCTGGGCACGTTCAGCAGCAAATTCAGCCTGGTCCTGGACCAGGCCTACCTCAGACTCGCGCCTTGGGATTGGCTTACCGTAAGCACAGGGCGCTTCCCCAACCCTTTCTTCGTCGGTACCGTCGGGAACATCTATACCGGCACGATCCGGGGAGGCGGGACGCATACCATCCCGACCGCCGGGGTGGTGCACACCGACCTGTTATGGGACGTGGACCTGAACTTCGAGGGCCTGGCAGTCAACCTGCATCCATGGAGCAAGGAAAAGAGGACGCTCAAGCCATTTCTCAATGCGGGTATTTTCCCCTTGCAGACAATCAATCAGAGCGAGACGGCAAAGGCCAAGGATAAATGGTTTTACGGCGCCCAGGCGGGAGTGGAATGGGCACCCGAGGATACCGATACGAAAATCCGGGTGGGGGCGGCCTATTACGATTACCGTAATATCGCCGGTGTCCGCAACCCCAATTTCGGCGACACCCTGTACGACCAGAGTGCCACGCTATTCCGTCAGAAAGGCAACAGCCTTTTCAACATCGATAGCGATGGCGATCCCACAACCAATCTCTGGGCGCTCGCCGCAGACTACCGCATTGCCAATGTGACCATGGTCGCCGATTACTCCAGGTTCAGCCCCATCCATGTCATTGCTACTGCCGACTATGCCCGCAATGTCGGCTACGACCAGGGCAAGATCCTGGCGCGCACCGGCCAGAACATCAAGCGGGAAACGGACGCCTATCAGATACGGCTGACGGTGGGCTACCCCATCATATCGGAACGGCATCAATGGCAGGTTTTCGGTTTTTACCGCCACTCCGAGCGGGATTCCATGCTGGATGCCTTTACCGATTCGAATTACCTGCTGGGAGGGACCAATCACAAGGGCTATACCCTTCATGCCCTGTACGGTGTCGCTCACAACACCTGGCTGGGTCTTCGCTATAACTCATACAATCAGATCAGCGGCTTGCCACTGGCTATCGATTCCATCAACCTGGATCTGAATGCCCGGTTCTGAGGATGACGCTTTCATGAACGCCATTGGAAAGAAAGTCTCCCGATCGCTGGGCCAGATGGTGGTTGTCGCCCTGCTGGCCGGGTTGTCGCCGTTCAACGTCCAGGCTGCGCCCGCCGACAAAGCTGCAAAAAAAGAGCGGCAGGCATTGCGGCGCATGCAGCAGCAATTGAATGAGGCACAGCAGCAGAAATCCGCGCTCGACCAGGAGAAAGCAGCTCTGGAAGAAACACTGAAAAAGGCTGGCGAGGAAGGCGAATCGCATAAACGGGCAGCGGCAAGCGCGTCAGCCCGCGCATCCCGGCTGGAGAACGATATGGAAGCGGCCCATACGGAAAAAGCCGAGCTGCAGGGTCAACTGGAGGAATTGCGCAGACAGAACCAGGAGCTGAGCGGCCAGCACAAACAGCTGGAGCAGGATATGAAGAGCACCTCAGCGGTGCTTGCGAGGGAAAAGGAGCAAAAAAAACTGTGCGAGACAAATAACGATGAGCTTTATCGCATAGGCCGGGAACTGGTCGAGTGGTACAGCCACAAGGGCGCATGGAATGCGATTCTGGAAGCCGAGCCATTCACGCGGATGAAGAGCGTCGAAATGGAAAATCTGCTTGAAAACTATCGGGAGAAGCTCGAAGGCGGGCGCCTGGAACAGTCGATCAACTAGGACGCTGAACAGCGCTTCCCTGCGTGTTTCCCAATAACATACTGCATCCGCATAACTGCCTGCGATTCACTTCGGGAACGGTCGATGGATTGCGGTGTGAGTCGTGGTCAATCTCACGAGTCGCCATATGCTTTCCGGTATAAATGGATTGCATTGACCACCGAACGACATATACTGTTTGAATGGGTTGCATATACTTGAACGAGGAGACGGTCATGGCGATAACATCAAGCAAAAAGCCGGTAAAAACGAGTGGAGCGGCATCCGGGAACCCGGCCCGGGACGCCGCGATAAAGAGAACCGAGACGAGGACCGTATCGAAACCAAAGAAAGCCGAGCCTAAGAAAGTTGTGCAGAAGGGCGTGGCAGAGAAAGTGGCGACAGGGAAGAGCACTACGGCAAAGCCCAGCGCACCAAAGAGCGCACCGGCGACCAAGGGTGCGGGCACGGCCATACCGGGAAAGCCTTCCCCGGCTTCGGCGGTTGCGAAGAAAGCGAGCGTGGAGAAAAAGACCGGGATCGGCGGAGG
>CAZYYR010000210.1:0-4517 GCA_964651465.1 uncultured Nitrosospira sp. | reverse complement strand
CTGCCATGTATCTGCGGTGGCGGCGGCGGGCGCCTTCGTGGATACGGATACACCCACTCGAATTACCGGGTCGGGGTGGCCGCTTGCATGAAGCGCCTGCGGCGGATTTCGATGGGCTGGTGGCCCGACTGTGTGACGAAGTTGAAATGTACCCGGCACAGCGGTATGTGCTTTTCGGGCACAGCATGGGGGCACTGCTGGCTTATCGGGTAGCGCATTGCCTGCGTTCGCGGAAATGTCTTCAGCCGGATGCGCTTGTGGTATCGGCCTGCGCCGCACCTTCCCGTCAGGACTGGAGACGTTACACAGACAGGGACAGTCTGGATACGCTGATCGCAGACTTGCGCAGGCAGAATGGAACGCCGGAAGCAGTGTTGGAAAATCCTCAATTGCTATCCATGACATTGAGTTTACTGCATACCGACTACCGCACCTGTGCCAGTTTTCGCTACGCGAAAATGCCCCCTCTGGGCGTGCCCCTCCATGTTCTGTGTGGTCGTGGCGACGGGATTCATGCATCAAGGCTGGAAGCATGGCGATCCGAATGTACGGGAGAATTTTCCCTGGACTGGTTCGAGGGTGGCCATTTCTTTTTTCGCCAGCACGAAGAGGCGTTCCTCAAGGTCCTGGTGCAGCGTCTTGCAGCCGATGCTAGCCCTCCAACTGGGGTGCGCGACAAATCCCATGCAGCGCTTACCTCTGCCTGAAACAGTTCCCGCGGGGGTGGAAGTCTGGCTGCTCAGGCTGAACTTGCAAATGCCCCTACAGGCAGCGGACCTGTCGCTGCTGAGCCGGGATGAACGCGTTCACGCACTGCGATTTCACAGGCACGAAGACCGGGTACGTTCAGTGGCGACCCGGGCCGCGTTGCGGCGATTGCTGGCGATACGCATGAGGCAGCGCCCGGAAAAACTGCGCTTTGCTGTCAATCTGCATGGCAAACCCCGTCTGGATGATGAGTCGGGAATCGAGTTCAACGTTTCCCATGCAGGCCGTTACGCCTTGATCGCGCTCTCGACCAAGGGACAGATAGGGGTCGATATCGAATATCGCGACCGCAGCCTGGACGTAAAAAGCCTCGGTTCCTATGTTTTTACCCGCCTCGAGCGTCTGGTGGCATTGCAGGTGTCGGATGAGACCGATGATTTCATGGCACGCTGGGTGGCGAAGGAATCGGTGCTGAAGGCCCTGGGAGAGGGGATTTCCGATCACTTGCAGGCGGTTTCCATCCTGCCGAGGGAGTGGGAAGGCGATGGTTATGAGGTTGTGCATGATTTTCCTGAATGGTTCGGCATAAAGGCATGGCCGATTGGCGCACCCGAGGGCTATATGGCAGCGCTTGCACTGCGCGGCCTTGAATCGCGCATGGTCGCGGCAGATAAAGGCAACTGTAATCGGCAGGCCGGCATGCAGCCGCTTCGGGTTTTTTAAGAAATGATTGCCTGCTGATGACGATCGAGTCTATCCTTACATTCATCTTCAGCGTAACGAAAGAATCGAGACGTTGACGACTGCAAAAACTCGATAGAAAGAACAAAAAGAACGGTGATCGAATTCCATGTCGTCTTCTCCTTCACGCCCCCCGATGGCTGTATTTCTCGCCTATTACAATGAGCTTGTCGGCACCTGGACCCGGAAGTTGAGAAACCGGCAGGATGCCGAAGACATCGCGCAGGACGCAGTGCTGCGGGTGCTGGAAGCCCGGGAAGCACCGATTCTTCATCCTCGAGCCTATCTACATCAGATTGCCCGTAATATCGTCACAGATGCATATCGGCGCAAGGCTGTAGACGCTGTTCACCTCGATTCAATGGATATCGCATCGGCCGAAGCCGGCGACCCGGACGCAATGCTGCATGCCGAAGACATGATCTTCGCCTTGGAGGAAGCGCTACAGGAACTTCCCTTGAAATGCCGTCAGGTTTTTATCTGGCAACGAGTTGAAGGATTGACCCAGGCGGCCATTGCATCCCGGATGAATATCTCGAAAAACATGGTGGAAAAGTACATGATTCGCACCATGCGGCACTTGCGCGCGCGCATGGATACGCCAGGTTCCCGTCGAATGAAAGTCTGATCCTGCTTCAGCATGATGAACCCGGGGCAGCAACACCATAACGATGACCTGCCGGCTGCCGAGCCGCGTGATGCTGCTGCACACTGGTTTGCCCGGAATCAATCGGGTGATATGACCCCGGCTGAGCATGAAGCATTTGAAACATGGAAAAAGTCCAGCCGCCATCATGAAGAGGAATATGAGGCACTGGAGCACATCTGGGACGCGGCGACCCGTATCCCGGCCAGCAGGCTTTCAGCCCTGGCCGCTCAGGATAGTACCGCTGCTTCAGGACAGGATCGTAAACGGGGCCGGTGGCACAGCACCCGCGTGGCATTTGCCGGCGTCCTGCTGAGCCTCGGTGGATTTGCCGCTTATCAATGGTACAGCGTACAACCCGTCTTCGACATGCATATCGCCACGTCGCACGGCGAGCGCAGGAAGGTTTCGTTGCCCGACGGTTCCGTGATGCATGCAAATGTGCGGACGCGTGCACAGATCAGCTTTTACAGAGACAGACGCACCGTCACGCTCGATACCGGCGAAGCGTCGTTCCATGTCGCTCCCAGATCAGGACAACCCTTTACCGTCGATGCCGGCCATGGCCGGGTTCGTGTTGCAGGTACCGAATTCGATGTGCGGCGCGAGGAGAAGGAAGTTTCCGTGGCAGTGGTTTCAGGTATTGTCGAGGTGGCCGGATCGGGAGGGTTCGACACGCCGGGTGCGCTCATCGCACGACTGACCGCCGGCATGGGTACAAGTATCGACGCGCAGGGGACGATCGGGAAGCCTCATGCCATGAATACCGCGGAAGTGACTGCCTGGCGGGAGGGCAAGCTGGTGTTCGACAATCGATCGCTGGCCGAAGTGGTGAAAGAAGTCAGCCGCTATCGGCCGCAACCCGTTCGTATTGCCGCTGATTCCTCCGATATTGCCCAGTTGCGCCTTTCCAGCATCTTCGGCATTGATGATACGGATGCGCTGCTCGATGCACTGCCCAACATTCTTCCGGTGAAAGTCCGCAGGCACCCCGATGGGCTTACGGAAATTTATGGCCGTTAGAACTTCCCATCCGTTAATCTGCCTATCGGCCGGTTTTGGGTCGAATGTAAGATTCCCATCCGCTCAGCAGCGCTCGATGAGGCATGCGGCAGCCGCCTCCGCATATCGACTCAGCTGATTTCCTGCTTTTCCTGAGAGCAGCATTCAGGTTTTCATCCCAATTTTCGTCTACTGCTGGTCCGCATCAGCCAGCCATCGCAAGCCTCTGCGGTATGACGGCCTCCTTCGGAAAAGGGGGGATGTAACGCGACCATAAGGGGATGAAGTGAAAAATGGCGGATATCGTCCGGTAGAGGACGAATGCTTTACAGGCTGGGGATGTGCGATCTTCAACTGGATCGGTTTTCTGGTGGGAGCAATGTTTCTCCTGGGGCCTGTGCAGATCGCATATGCCCAGCAGAACGAGCTTCTCTCTATCGATATTCCAGCCCAGCCGCTCGGCGATGCGTTGAAGGAATTGGGACGCCAGACCTCTTTGCAGCTTTTCTTCACGCCTGAGCTGGTGGAGGGAAAGCGTTCCTCCGCGGTCAGCGGAAAAATGCAGTCGCGCGAGGCACTGGATGCCCTCATGAAGGATACCGGTCTCGAGTATCGCCAGAACGGCACCGGTTATACATTGCACCCGCGCGCGCGCAATACTTCTTCAGAGGCGGGAAATGAAGCTGTCATGCTGCAAGAGATGGTGATCAGGGAGGCGAAGAAACTCGCGTATGCGGCCGAAGAGGCGTCGACCGCGACCCGGATCCCGGTGCCGATCCAGGATGTTCCACGATCGATCGGGGTGGTGACGCGCGACGTGATCGAAGACCAGAAAAACTTTCGCCTCGACGAAGCCATACGCAATGTCAGCGGCACGTCCATGCCTATCACCCAGGGTGGCAGGGCGGGGGACTTCATGATTCGCGGCTTCCGCTCGGATCTCAATATTTTCAAGAACGGCTTTCGGGAAGACAGCACCTACGGCGCACGCGCGGGACGCGATACTGCAAACGTCGAAAGCATCGAAGTCGTCAAAGGCCCGCCATCGTTTCTGTACGGACGATCCGATCCGGGAGGCATCATCAACCAGATAACGAAAGCGCCACTCAGGAACGCCTATTACTCGGGGGAATTGGTCTTCGGCAGTTACGGGTTATATCGCCCCACCATGGACATCGGCGGACCGCTGAACGAGAGCGGAAGTATCACCTATCGGATGAATGCCGTATACGAATCCGCGCAGAGCTACCGCCAGGGGGTCAAGACCGAACGGGTATTCGTTGCGCCCACCATTGGCTGGGCGCCAGATGCACGCACCTCCCTGCGTCTGGACGGCGAATATCTCTATGACAAGTCACCGATCGATCGTGGCCTCGTGGCAGTGGGCAATGGTCCCGCGCCCATATCGATCGGCACTTTC
>CAZYYR010000209.1:0-4521 GCA_964651465.1 uncultured Nitrosospira sp. | reverse complement strand
CCCGGGGCGGGTTGCCGCTCGTCGACTTTGTCATGTGCCTGTCATCTCCGATCGTTTATGTCTATACTTGGCAGGCTGGACATGAACCGATCAGTCTTTTCCTATTACCTTGACCGTGAAATATAACTATTCGACGCGTTTCCTTTTGCTTGTCTGCGTAGTGCTGTTTACCGGCTGTGCCACTACGCGTACCCAACAGAATCCCGAGACGGCCGATCCGATCGATCCCTACGAGAACATCAATCGCAAGTTCTATGTATTTACCGATGTGGTCGATCGAAAAATCATGGAGCCGGTCGCAGGCTTCTATATCGACTACGTGCCCATGCGCATGCAGCGTTCGATCGCCAATTTTTACGACAATCTGTCATATCCAAACGTTATTCTAAATGCCTTCCTGCAGGGCAAGATGCGGCAGGGGTTCCAGGACAGTCTGCGCTTCATGGTCAATACCACCATTGGCGGCGTGGGGCTTTTCGACATGGCCACCCCCATGGGGCTGCTGGCACATGATGAAGACTTCGGACAAACGCTCGGGGTATGGGGAGTCAATGCAAATACCTATCTGTTCATTCCCTTGCTCGGACCAAGCAGTAATCGTGATCTGCCCGGGTTGCCCGTCAGTGTATTCACGAGCCCTATCTTCTACGTAGGGGTTTACGCGATCGGCGCTCCCGTTACCGTACCTCTGGGCATCCTCGGGGCAATCGATAAACGCGCAAGACTGTCCGGTCCCATGAAAATTCGCGACGAAGCCGCGCTGGAGCCTTACCTGTTCGTGCGCGACGCTTACTTACAGCAGCGCAAGCATTTGATCTACGATGGGGAACTCCCGGCGCATGCCTACGAAGACCCGGCGGAAGATGAATTTGCCGAGGATGAACCCGCAGGAAAGCCGTAGAAGTGCCGCCAAATGCTGATTGCCGCCTGAAAGCGGCGTGTTCATGTCACGTCGTCAGGCTATCGGTGAAAGCGCCGACGGCACATGACGGATTCTGCCGGAAATATAAAACATGAGCCAGCCAGACTTCCGCATTGTGTCCGTCGTTCCGCCCGCTGGCCTGGTTCGTCTCACGCACATCATCTATCTGTTGCATGGCTTCAGCGTATTGATGGGAATCCTGGGGCCTGCGCTCATCATCACGGCCTTTCTCACCGGCTGGCCTTCGATCATTGCAGTCATCATCAACTACGCGAAGCGTGGCAATGTGCGCGACACCTATCTCGATTCCCATTTCAGCTGGCAGATTCGTACGTTCTGGTACACCTTGCTGTGGCTCCTTATCGCGGGCCTGCTGTTCGTGACCGTCATCGGAATCGTGCTTGCCTATATCCTTGCGGTAGGGGCAGGCATCTGGGTAGTCTACCGGATTCTGCGTGGATGGCTGGCCCTGAACGATGGCAAATCCATGCCCATCTGAGCGTTACTTCCCCGGGGACGGTTTGACTCATGGGTCTCAGCTGCCTCCTTTATTTTTTCTCCGTGTCGTTGTTCATGGCCGGGCCGCGCAGGCTTGGTTTTCATCTGGCTTTTCCCTTTTCCCTTTTCCCTTTTCCCCATCCATTCATGGGGCGGCGCTTCCCTATGTGCGGCTCCGAACAGAAATCAGACGTTCGGCTCCGATAGAATTTTTATATACGGGTATTAATACTGCAAACAGAGCCGGCATCTGGACAAGCCGAGATCGCACGCTGCCTATCTGGGCGCGGCATCAGGGTAAGAACCCACTGGCTGCAGCCGATGTCAAGCGTATTGAATGTAGTTACCGGCCTATCCGTCATCACCGCCAATTGAGCCGCCCTGTGCCTCCACGTCACAGCCCCAAGCAGAACAGGATTCTGGCAGCACTTACCGGTGCAAGTTATACGCGCCTGCTTCCCCTTCTCGAATTCGTGCCGATGCCTGCGGGCCAGGTCGTTTACGAGCCCGGTCCCGCGATCCGATATTTTTACTTTCCGACCACCTGCATTGTCATGCGGCTCTATGAAACCAGAGGCGGGGCATGCACGCAGACAGGGATAACTGGCTACGAAGGTATGGTTGGTATTTCCTCACTTTTTGGAGGAGAACGTAATCCGGTACGCGTGATCGTTCAGAGCAGCGGCCATGCTTATCGTATCAAGACGGATTTGCTGCGGTCCGAATTCAACACAGAAGAACAGCTGAGAAATCTCCTCCTGCGATATGCGCACGCCTTGATGGTTCAAACCGAGCAGACAGCCGTTTCGAATCGCTATCATACCGTCGATCAGCAATTGGGCTATCTGCTGCTGCTGAGCCTGGACCGATTGTCAGGGAATGAACTCCGCATCACCCATGAACAAGCTGGAATCATGATAGGCGTGCGTCGCGAGAGCGTGACGGTCGCTGCCCACAGACTGCAGGCAGCAGGCGCGATTCGCTACAGACGCGGCCATCTGACAGTGGTGGACCGGCAGCAACTGGAAGCGATCGCGGGGGAGAATTATGAGGTCGTAAGAAAAGAATATGACTCCCTGGCGGGATTCTATTCCTCCCTTGCTGATGGCTCTCGCAATTCGCAGCTCCCAGCACATTATCAGAGACTTTTTCAATCTGCACGATAGCAGGAACGGGTCCGGAGGCTGGCAATGGCTCTCCGGTTCGTGCCCCCTCAGTGTGCGCTTTCGAACAGAACCGATTAGTGGGGTGTGACACGATCGGTTCTGCTTCTCGACTGGCTGGATATCCAAAAAAAGCACGGGCGGCGGTTTTGCCGATCCTGGCGCGATCAATAAAAGGAGATCTCTCATGAAGAAAGTTTCCATTTTACTGCTGAGCTTAGGACTGGCCGGGTTCGGCGCGGGCATGGGCAATGCCCAAAGCCAGAATGACAGAGACACGCGGGCAGGGCGGGCGGAAGCCATGGACGCCGTCGCTGCTGCCCAGTCTGTGCGTGAAACGGCGGTCGCTCGGCCGGAACAGAAAAAAAACGAACACGATCGGTCGGGTGTGTTTTCCGCTCAGAACGCCAGCCCTTCTTCAGCCGCATTCGGCAATCAGCCGGATCACGGCAGGGTGCTGGGTTTCGATTTTTATCGTGATCCGCTGAATGCCAAAAAGCCGATGCAGACTTTCGAGGAAACGATGAAGGCCGATATGGCGGCACGTCCGCGGGTCATGAAGATCCAGCGCGAACTGCTGGAACGCCGTTACAACCTGACGCCCCGCCTCGATCCGGAAGCAACGATGTTTCGCGGCAAGCCCTTGGCGGTCGGGCCGACGGCTCGTTTGCCGGGCGGAATGACATGGCAAAAACTGGCCGACATGTCTCCCCCCGAGATGCGTGTCAAGAGCCTGTTTCCGTATCCTGCACTGCCGCATCCGAAGCAGTCCACCGGGGGGCAGGTTTTTCCGCAGGTTCAGATCGACATGTTTCCCCGGCTGGAGCGTTTCGATGTCGATTTCGACCTGCCCGATGCTTTTCTGCCTGAGTTTCCCCCTGCAATCTTTCTTCAGAATCGGCCGGAATTGGGCGACGTATCGCGCGGCGAAGTTGTATCCATAAACAACTACTACCGCCTGTTCAAGGATCTCCTGACGCCGGTCCAGCTGGATGGTCTGCGCATGCTGCTTACGCCCTTCCCCCAGGAAGAGTTCAATCCCACGGATGATCGCAAGAGCAAGCAGCCCAGCCTGGGCGTGACCTGTTTCGACTGCCACGTCAACGGCCATACCACCGGCCAGTTTCACCTGAATCCCGATACCAGGCCGGAAGAACGCCGTTTCCGCCTTGATACCGTCAGCCTGCGCGGACTGTTCAATCAGCAGATCCACGGTTCCAAGCGTAGCCTGCGTTCGGTGGAAGATTTCACCGAGTTTGAATTCCGTACCGCCTATTTCAACGGAGACGCCATTCATTCGATGAAGAAAGGGCTGACGATTTTCGACCGGATTCATGTCAGTCACATGGCGCAAATGCAGAACATGCTCGATTTCCCGCCAGCGCCCAAGCTGGACACGCAGGGCAGGCTCGATCCGGCGAAGGCGACGGAAAGAGAACTGCGTGGCGAGAAGGTGTTTTTCGGGAAAGGGCAATGCGCGGCCTGCCACAAGCCGCCTGCATTCCTCGATCATCAGATGCACGACCTGAAACTGGAGCGTTTTGTCGACGAACCGGGAGATGGGCCGATAAAGACTTTCACGTTGCGCGGCATCAAGGATAGTCCCCCCTACCTGCACGACGGGCGTCTGCTGACGCTGGAAGATACCGTTGAATTTTTCAATCTGGTACTGCAGCTCAAGCTGACAGACGAGGAGAAATCCGATCTGGTCGCCTACATGCGACAGCTTTGAGCGTTACGCGTCGACGGTTGATGCCGGGCAGTATCGCGAGATGCGACATGGATCGGGATTATATAACGAAGAATTCTGGAGATATTCATGAGCATCATGGCAAAATCTGTAATGGTGGATCATAAGGACCCGTTGTCGTTCAATAGCGCACCCTCTGTTCGCAAGCCTGCGAAAGTGGTGAGAAAAGCGGTATTTCCCGTTGCCGG
>CAZYYR010000208.1:0-4522 GCA_964651465.1 uncultured Nitrosospira sp. | reverse complement strand
TCTGCGATCGACATCACGGGCTGGAGGGTGGACGACAGCTCCGGCTCCTTTGCTGCTTCGGTGGCCCTGCGCGGCGTGACCGGCATCGCTGCCGGCGAATCGATCATCTTCATCGAAAGCAATGCCAGCGGCTCGAACGATTCGGGGATCAACTCGAGCTTCAGGAACGCCTGGTTCGGGACGGATAACCCGGCGGGACTGGCCATCGGCAATTATGGCGGCTCGGGCGTCGGCCTGAGCACGGGCGGGGATGCGTTGAATATTTTCGACGGTAGCGGAAGCCTGGTTGCCAACATCAGCTTCGGCGATTCGACCACCGGAAAATCCTTCGACAACGCGGCCGGACTGAACAATGCCGCCATCACGCAACTGAGCGTTGAAGGCATCAACGGCGCGTTCACTGCCTTCAATGGCGCGGAAATCGGTTCACCGGGCATGATCAGCGCTGTTCCGGAACCCGAGAGCTTTGCGATGATGCTGGCGGGGCTCGGACTGATCGGCGCCTTTGCCCGCAAGCGCCGGCATTGATGGGGAGACAGGCTCATCATGAAACTCTCACACCTGATTACCTTGATCGTAGCTGCGTCAGCCTGTGCCTCCGCGCAGGCGGCCGGTTCGATCAGCCTTGGAAACTACCAGCTGACCAGCAGCTACAGCCTCGACACACTGGCCGGCATGGGGCTCGAAGCTTCCGCGGTGACCTACGCCCGTGACCGCGGATCGCTGTTTTTCGTCGGCGACGAAGGGCTCGGCGTGGTCGAAGTGTCGCTCACCGGCGAAACACTGGGATCGATGATCTTCAGCGACTGGCCGGCAACCACCCGCCATCACGATGCGGAGGGCCTCACCTACCTCGGCAACGGGGTGCTGGTGGTAGCGGAAGAACGCCTGCAGGATGCCTTCCGGTTTACCTATGCGGCCAATAGCAGTGTCTCGCTGGCCAGTGCGCAGTGGGCCTCGATCTCCGACTATCCCTACAACAATCTGGGGGCTGAGGGCATCAGCTACGATCCGCGTGACGGCAGCTTCGTTTCCGTCAAGCAGGGCAGCCCCATGGAAGTGCGCGCCGGCACGCTGAATTTCGCCGCCGCCGGCGGCAGCTCGACGATGGCGCCACTGTTCGACGCCAGTATCCTGGGCCTGTCCAGCCTCTCGGACGTGCAGACGCTGTCGCCGGTGGATGCCCTGGCCGGCACGCCTGCGGCCGACAATCTGCTGATCCTGAGCCTTGATTCACTCAAGCTCGTGGAGGCGGATCGAAGCGGCAATGTGCTCAGCTCCTTCGATCTGTCCGGCGTGACTGCCCAGGCCATCGAAGGCGTCACGGTAGACCAGTTCGGCCGCATCTTCCTGGTGGCCGAGGATTCGGGTCAGCCCAATTCCATGCTGTTCGTGCTGGCACCGATACCGGAACCTGAAACCTACTCCATGCTGCTGGCCGGCCTTGGCCTGCTGGGCTTCATGGGACGGCGACGCAAGACCGCGTAAACAGAAACAAATCAGAAACAAATTCGGAGCCACGGAGCGGCAAACGCCGCTTCGTGGCTTTCAGGTTTTCTGATGAGCGCAAAGCTGAAACGAAGCAGGATGGGCCTCCATGAATTTTCTCAAGCGGGACCGAGCGCAGCCTGACGGTTCGCCCCAGCGGCAGCTTTCATTCCCCATCCTTTAATCTCGCCTTTAGGTCATCCTGTATTCATCCTCTGTCGCGACCAATTACAGGTGTGCTCCACTCCAGTTCAGCTGAATTCTACCAACTGGCTCTTGAAAGCGGTTCTCCCGAAAGATATAGTCCATTGAAGGCTCGCTTTCATCCACGAGCGAAAATCGTCCGGGCGATAATGCTCGAGGATGGGTATCTCTGCATCTCTTTCTGAAAGGAAGGAGGGATTTGGATTGCTTTCTTTTCACGAGCACACGACATGAAGAACGAGATTGAGGATCGATTTCCCGAAAACATGAGCCAGTCGCTCGCGAGCGAGTCGGTGCTCGGCGAAGCGGAACCCTGGGAAAGCTGGGAGACCAGCCTGTGCCTGTGGAGCATAGGCATCGGCATTGCCGGCCTGGTCATCCTTGGGGTGCTGGTCAATCTGTTCCTGCTTCCTAAGTAGGCGATGAAAGCCGATCTCGAGGTTCGCCTGATCCATGACGGCTGCAAGTGGATTGCCTGTCATCCGGGCTTCGAGATACATGGAAAAACCCTGGCGGAGCTGGACGAGGCGCTGACCCGGCATCTCGTCGAACGGCAGCTGTTTCCAGGAAATGCCCGGGTTACCGTGTTCATGGTGTTCGACTACAGCTGTATTCCAACCTGGATACGGCAATATGCCTATCACTATTTCAACCGCTATATCCTGCTGGATCTGGAAAAACCCGTATTGGAATCCCCCATAGCGATGAGCGATGAGCGCTGAGCCAGTCGAAATGAACGGCAGATGGTATTCCGGCATGGCCAGGACGGAGGACTGGTGGGCGGTCTGGCTGGGGCTGGCCATGTTCCTGGCAAGCGTCAGTTCACTCTGGGGATGGGAGCTGACCGGATGGATGGTGAAGCCCGGCACGTGGGTGTGGGGCGAATTTTCCCTGGAAAAAGTACTGAAGACTGCCAGCAGACCGGAATGGCATCCCTTGTTTGCGCTGCTGGTCACCTACCTCGTCTTCACCGCGATGACCTGCACAGCCGCGAGGGCGATGAAACTCGATCTGAAACGGTTCTTCGCCGGGTGGACCCTATTTTTCGTGATGACGTGGATCATCTGGGTCATCGGACAGGAAGCGCACTTCAAGGTACCGGTCCAGGAATTCGAAAAACATGGCCTGTCCTGGGGATTGTCCCTTGGAGGTGGGTTCTCTTACCTGCTGGCCCTGCTGATCGGCCTGATCATCGGCAATTTTTTCAAAGGCTTCGCCGCCTTCCTGAGCGAGGCGGCCAAGCCGGAATGGTTCATCAAGACGGCAATCGTGTTTCTGGGCATGAAAATCGGCGTCATGTCCATCGAGGCGGCCGGTTTCATCGCTGAACTGGTCCTGACCGGGGTTGCAGCCACCTTTGTCGCCTACATGCTGTTCTGGCCCATTGTCTATGCGCTCGGCCGCAGGGTCTTCAAATTGTCGCGCGAAGCGTCGGCCGTGCTCTCTTCCGGTATTTCCATCTGCGGCGTATCGGCGGCCATTGCCACCGCCGGCGCCATTCGTGCCCGCCCTGTCATTCCGGTTGTCGTCTCGATCCTGGTCGTAATCTTTGCGATGTTCGAGCTGATCATCCTGCCGGGTTTCTATACCGCGTTCGCTCCGGACCAGCCCATCGTCAACGGCTCCGCACTCGGGCTGACCGTCAAGACCGATGGGGCCGATGCCGCAGCGGGTGCAATGCTCGATGAACTGATGCGGGCCAACGCGGAAGCGAAGCACGGCATCGTATGGAAGGAAGGCTGGATCCTGATGGCTTCGCTCACCACCAAGATCTGGATCGATATGTTCATCGGCGTCTGGGCTTTCGTACTGGCGCTTATCTGGGTCTACAAGGTGGAGCGGCGTCCGGGTCAATCCAAGGTGGGACTGATGGAGATCTGGCACCGGTTTCCCAAATTCGTGCTGGGATATCTCCTGGTCTGGTTCTTGTATGTCATGATCGCTTCCAGCGGGACCGAGATTTCCAGGACCCTGCATCAGGCGGCAACGCCGGTAGAGGGACCGATGCGCACGATGATGTTCATGCTGACTTTCCTGAGCATCGGCACCATCACCGATTTCAGCAAGCTCAAGGGAATGGGCAGGCTTGCGCTGCTTTATGCAATCGCCCTGTTCGGCATTATCGCGCCGATTGCATATGGGGTGGCGTGGATATTCCATCGGGGAATGATGCCGCCGACCCTCTGATATCCGCATATTGCTCGCGGGCGTGCGTAACCTGCAAGGGGAGACGGTTGTCATAACCGATGAAGCCCGCCATGGGCAAACGGCCAGGCCTGCGGCTTATGTCCTTCGATGCGCTTTCCTTCCTGCCAGGGCTTTCCAGGCACCAGATGATGATACTTTTGAGGGAATCAGTCCGCCCACATTCTCAGCAGGTTGTGGTATACCCCGGTCAGACTGATCACCTCGGTATCCCCGCTGCCGCGCTCGGCTGCAATTTTCTGTATCGCATTATCCAGTTGAAACAGCAGCGCACGTTGCGTGTCGTCCCGCACCATGCTCTGCAGCCAGAAGAACGACGATACCCGCGCGCCACGCGTTACCGGCGTCACATGGTGCAGGCTGCTCGAAGGATACAGGATCATCGAACCTGCGGGCAGCTTCACCTCCTGCGTCCCGAAAGCATGCTCTATAGTGAGTACTCCGCCGTCATAGTCCTCCGGCTCCGAAAGAAACAGGGTTGCCGAAAGATCGCTGCGAATCCGGAAATGCGTGCCGCGCAGCTGGCGGATCGCATTGTCCACATGCGTTTCGAATGCCTGTCCCGCTTCATAGCGATTGAACAGGGGAGGGAAAACTTTCAGCGGCAAGGCTGCCGAGATGAATA
>CAZYYR010000207.1:0-4596 GCA_964651465.1 uncultured Nitrosospira sp. | reverse complement strand
CTAATCGTCGCCCGCTTTTCCTTTCCCATCGGACTCGGACGCCTTGCTGAACAGGAATTGGCCTATCATCTCTTCCAGTACCAGCGCGGAATTGGTTTTCATGAGTTTATCGCCATCTTCCAGCATCGCCTCGTCTCCACCTGCTGCCAGTCCGATGTACTGTTCCCCGATGAGGCCCGCTGTCAGGATACTGGCAAAGGTATCCTTTGGAAACCGGTAGCGGCGGTCTATGTTCATGATGACCATCGCATCGAAATTCTCGGTACTGAACTGGATATCGGTCACCCGCCCGACCACGACACCCGCACTCTTCACTGGCGCCCTGACCTTCAGCCCCCCGATATTCTCGAAATTCCCGGTCACCACGTAGCTGTCCGTGGCACTGTAGGTGCCCAGGTTTCCTACCTTGAATGCCAGTATGAGCAGCGCGCCGATTCCCGCGAGGACGAACAGGCCTACCCATAAATCCATTGTTGAACGCTGCATCAGCTCATTCCCCTGAACATGAACGAGGTCAGAATAAAATCGAGGCCCAGGATGGCCAGCGACGAAGTCACGACGGTACGGGTGGTGGCTCCGGACACTCCTTCCGCCGTCGGCGAAGCATCGTAGCCCTCGAACACGGCGATTGCCGTGACGGCTACGCCGAAAACGCAGGTTTTTATGATGCCGTTTACGACGTCATACCTGAAATCCACCGCGTTCTGCATTTGCGACCAGAAAGACCCTTCGTCCACCCCGATCAGCACGACAGCCACCATGTATCCGCCAAATACGCCGATTGCCGAAAACAGTGCCGCCAGAAGCGGCATCGAGATCACCCCCGCCCAGAAACGGGGGGCAACCACGCGCGCGATCGGATCCACCGCCATCATTTCCATGGCGGCCAGCTGCTCGGTTGCCTTCATCAGCCCGATTTCAGCGGTGATGGCGGAACCGGCCCGGCTGGCAAACAGTAGCGCTGCCACGACCGGCCCCAGTTCCCGCAGCAGGGACAAGGCCACCATAGTGCCCACCGCCGATTCCGCGCCGTATCGCTGCAGCGTTTCGTAGCCCTGCAACCCGAGCACCATGCCGACAAAAAGCCCGGACACGACGATGATGATCAGGGACAGCACGCCGGTGAAGTACAGCTCGCGGATGATCAGGCCGAAGCGCCGGAAACTGGTGCCGGATTTCAGCAGGATCAGCAGGAAGAAACGGCTCGCATAGCCCAGGCGCCAGACGCTCTCTATGACCCGATGACCGACACCCCGGATGCCGATGACGATGCGTCTAGGCAAAACCGCTCTCCAGTTTCAGGTCGCGCGCGTAAGGGTCTGCGGGATAGTGGAATGAGACGGGACCGTCTTCTTCGCCATGCACAAACTGATGCACGAAAGGCGCCACGGAGTTGCGCACTTCATCCGGCGTGCCATGCGCGGCGATCACGCCATCCGCAATGAAATAGACATAGTCGACGATCTTGAGCGATTCCTGCACATCATGCGTCACGACGATGGAGGTGATGCCCAGTGCATCGGTCAGGCGGCGTATCAGATTGCCGATCACCGTAAGCGAGATCGGGTCGAGTCCGGTAAATGGCTCGTCATACATGATGAGCAGCGGATCGAGCGCAATGGAGCGCGCCAGCGCAACGCGCCGCGCCATCCCACCGGACAGCTGGGCCGGCATCAGTGCATGAGCGCCGCGCAGACCAACGGCCTGGAGCTTCATCAGTACGAGGTCGCGAATCATGGATTCCGGCAGATCGGTATGCTCACGCATTTGAAAAGCAACGTTGTCGAAAACCGAGAGATCGGTGAACAGCGCGCCGAACTGGAAGAGCATGCTCATCTTCCGGCGAAGGCGGAAGAGCTGGTCTCTGCTCAGCTCGTGCACGATCTGGCCCGCGACCTTGACGTGGCCCGATGAAGGCCGCACGGCGCCGCCGATCAGCCGCAGCAACGTGGTCTTTCCGCTGCCGCTACCGCCCATGATGGCGATGACCTTTCCCCGGGTCATGGCCATATCGATTCCTTTCAGGATCGAACGTGGTCCATAGGAGAAGTTCAGGTTTCTGATTTCGATCAGCGTCTCGGATGTCATGATTTCTGGCGGTGCCGTAGTGGCGTGTAGTGGCGCCGTACCCGCGGGATTTCGATTTTAATGCAAATGCGCCTTCAGCACAGCCCATAATTGTCTCATGGCTTTTGGCAATGGCGCTGCAGATGGTGGACTATCCGGCTCGAAGAAACTCGCGGCAACGATATCAGGATGGAGGGTAGAGCAGCAACAGTCGATATCCGGCTGCACGCAGATCGCCGCTATCGAGATGCAGCGCTACGCTGAATTCTCCATTAGGTAGGATGGGCTGACCAAAATCGACATCGTTTTCAAGATAGGCTGGGGGCGGAAAGGTACGGCTCGCAAGAGGCCGGTCTCGCATGTCGATCAGTGTAAGCTGAACCATTGGATATGCCTGGGGATAGGATGCATGGTTGCGCACGACAGCGGTAAAGGTATTGATGCCCGGCCGCTGAGGATCGGCCTGCATGTCGGATGATTCGACATTCAGCAATTTTGCATACTGCGGCAACGGAGGAATACCGCACTGCAAGAGCTCGCAGTATCGTTCGACATAGGATCGGGCCCCCGGTCCCATTGCCGAAATCTCCGCCCGAAAAAAATAGGTTGCCTGCGCAGCAAACATGAGAAGCAGAAGGAAACTCCCCATTCCCCAGGCGAGGAGAGCCGGATACGAGTGCGTCGAATAGAGGTTAGCGCCCTGCAGCGTGAAGGACTGCGGCTCGTCGTTTTCCGGTACGCGGCCGGCCGGTTCCCGGAATGATAGCGGAGATTCCGCTGGTGCGAACCCGCCATGGAGCGCAGCCTCTCGATCTGTCGCTCGAGAAAGGGGCGTTTCCTCCGGCCCGGACGGTATCGGAGCGGTATGCGGCTCCTCCGCGGCAGTCCCTTCGCTGCCGTCTTCGGGGAGAGCGGGTTGGGGCGGTTCTGGTGGAAGGGAAGAGGAGGATGGGACGTCTTCCTCAGGCGCCTTTGGAGCGGTCAGGGGAGGCTCGGAGTGCGCCGAGCCCTCGGGATGCTCGGGATGCTCTGCATACCCGACAGCGCTGGATGGTTCGAAGATCTCCGAGGCTCCCGTTATCCCGGCAGCTTCCGGGGCCATGGCTGTTTCAGGGATGTTCGAGTCGGGGATGTCGGGGATATCCGGCTCTTCAGGGGATCTGGGCTCCTGTGCCGGCTCGGCTTCTCGGGTCTCTACCGTCCCGGCTGCCTCAGGGTCCCGTACCGTGGACAGAGAGTCGTAGCCGCTGAATATCCGGGCGCAGCGTCCGCAGCGCACGTCTCCGCCATGCGCCTGAAGGTCCAGAGGGGTGATACGAAAAGCGGTGCCGCAGCCGGGGCAGCGGGTGACCAGCGCCATTACCGTGTTAATTCCGGGAAAACGGAATTCACCTTCTCATCCCCGAGAGTAAAACCCAGTCTTCCTCATTTCGAGCGATATGCATATCGAACCCATCCTCGTAGGCTTTTATCACATCTTCTGCCTGCTCCGCGAGTATGCCCGAGAGCGCGATGCGCCCCCCGGTGCGCGTGGCGCGGTTCAGAATCGGCGCCATTACGATCAACGGATTGGCAAGGATGTTCGCGATCACCACATCCGCCAGATCCGCGGCCGCCTCCACGCCTTCCGCCGACGCCCGACCCATATGGAATCTTGCATCCGCCTCGCAGCACTGGTTGAGAATCGCATTGCGCCGGCTTGCCTCGACCGCTTGAGGATCGATATCGATTCCCACCACGCGAGCCGCACCCAGCTTCAGGGCTGCAATGGCCAAAATGCCCGAGCCGCATCCATAGTCCAGGACATATTCGCCTCCACGGAGATTTTCGTCAAGCCACCTCAGGCATAGCTGCGTGGAGGGATGGCTACCGGTGCCGAATGCCAGTCCGGGATCAAGTATCAGATTGACGGCATCTGGATCGGGCGGTTTGTGCCAGCTGGGAACGACCCATAAACGGGACGATATCCGGATAGGGCTGAACTGGAATTGGGTCGTTCGCACCCAATCCTGCTCCTCGACATATGTGATGCGATAAGGGGGTGGATTCGACAAGCCTGCTGCCTGGGCTGCCGCCTCTACAACAGCGGGAATGGACGCATTCATGTCGAACAGGGCAGTCAGCTTGCATGCCTGCCAGATGGCGTCGCCGGACTGCCCCGGTTCCCCGAACAGGGGCTGCTCCCGTTCAGTTCCGGCAGCGGCGTCGTGTATGTCTGCCGACAATGCGCCCAGTTCGAGCAGCGCATCGCCCAGGATTTCTGCGTGGTCCGCATCGGTTTCCATAGCGAGCAAAATCCAGGGCATTTAGGATATCTCCGCACGTATTTTCCGCGGGCGGCCGTCTCGTACCACTCGCACTACTCGCGCTCTAACCCGGTTTATTATGGTTGGCGAGTTTTTGCTCCAGGAAATGGATATTGGTGGGACCATTTAGAAATCCCGCATCGGACAGCAGGTCGAGATGCAGGGGAGTATTGGTCTTGATGCCCTCGATGACCATTTCGGAGAGTGCGATGCGCATGCGGGC
>CAZYYR010000206.1:1753-4601 GCA_964651465.1 uncultured Nitrosospira sp. | reverse complement strand
CGCATCTTCTATTGCGTCGCGCCGCCACAGGTGCTTGATGAGGTTCTGCCAGCCGACATCCGGCCTCAATTCCCGGCCATAGTTGATTTCGCTTCCAACCGCGGTAATCAGCACATCCGGCAGGGGCACACCCCATTCATTCAACACTTTCAGCGCGCTATCCAGCGTGCGGCCCGTCGCGATACCGAAACCCAGATTGGGCGGTGTCGCCCGCAGGATCGCCAGGAAACGCCGCAAGGCATCGCGATCGCCCAGCAGGGTATTATCGATGTCACTGATAACCATATGAGAAACCAGTGGCAGGGGATTGCGTGGCAGTCGCTGGTAAATGGCCATGTTGCGCCTGATGCGCTTACGCTCGTGATGCAGCAGGCGCGATACGACATGGAGATATCTTTTGACATGAGCATCCCAGGTGTAGTGATTTCTGACGCCGGCAATACCATTTCGCGCCCACTGGCGCCAGCGGGAGAGATCGGCCAGTGCGAATTCCATTGCCTCGGCGATCGCCTTGGGATCGAGAGGATTCACCAGTACCCCGTTCTTGCAGTTCGCAACGATATCCCGCGGACCACCATCTTCGGTAGCGACGACTGGCAGCCCGCTGGCGGCAGCCTCGATCAGGGTCAGGCCGAAAGGCTCGGTAAGCGCGGGATTGACGAAGATTCCCCGGCGTTGCGCAGCCAGGCGGTAAAACTCGGCGACATCGCCCGGCTTATGATGCTTGGGTAAAGCCACCTTGCCCCACAGGTCATATCGATCGATATCGAGCAGCAGGTTCGTCATCACCTCGGTCTGGGCTCCATCCAGTTTCCGGATGTCGTCACGGTTGCCTGCGACGATGGCGAGATTCGCCCGCTCGTGCAAGGCCGCTGAACTACCGTATGCCGCGACGAGCGCATCGAGGTTTTTCCTCATCTCTGGCCTGCAGATCGCCAGTATCAGCGGCTTGCGCGGCTCCACCAAGGAACGATCGATCAGCTTTACCGTCTCCGGATCAGGCGGCGTCTTGCGGGTGGGGGGGGCGAAACGCGATATGTCGGTCCCCGGCGGGATGACGACTGCACGTTCGGGATGATAATTGGTATACATCCCATACTGTTCCGCGCTCTCCTGGGGTGTGCTGGTTATGATCAGGCTGGCATGCTGCATTACCGCTTCTTCGGTTGCAATTCGGCGATAAAAGCTGAACTGGCGCTCCAGGGCCTGAGGTTTTCGCCCCTGGGCCAGCAGGCGCTGCTGTTTGCTGCGCCCCAGCGAATGTCCCGTGTGAATCTGGGGAATGCCAAGGAGCTGCGACAGCTGCATGCCCACGTACCCCGCATCCGCGTAATGGCTGTGGATGACATCGGGTAAGCGCTTCTGTTCACGCAGAAAGAGCAGTGCGTGATCCACCATGTGATCGAGATAGGGCCAAAGGCTTTCCTTACGCAAATACCGCCGGGGACCGCACCGAAGGCGGACGATGCGTACATCGCTGCCGAGCATTTCCTCCGGTTGCGCATAATCGGCCGATACCGTGGGGTCTTCGACCCGCCGAGTGATGAGATCCACCTTGGCGATCTGATACTGACGGGCCAGTGAACGGGCCAGTTCCACGACATACAGTACCTGCCCGCCAGTATCGGCATCGCGGCCGAGCTCCAGATCGTGGCCGCGAATCAGTCCATGGAGGCTGAGCATCAGGATATACAGTTCGCTCATGGATGCTCAAGCCATTCACGAATGAATGGCTGATAGAAATCGTCGCTATCGGGAATGGCGCCGCGTATGCGGCAGATTTCTCCCGCGAACCGATTCGCACGCTGCAGGATGACCGGGGAGGCCCAGCCCTTCAGCCGGCCGAAGATGAAAACGGCCGAGAAGGCATCGCCAGCGCCAACCGTATCGACCACACCGCTCAGTGGCTCTGAGCCGGTCACGTCCTCCCGTGCGGACGCATCCAGCCACCATGCCCCGCTGGCGCCGCAGGTCACCAGCATGCCGTCCAACTGGTAATTCCGGATCAGCGCCCTTGCCCGCTCCTCGGCGGATGACCCATTCAGTTCCATCATGGAGGCGATGCGATCGAGCTCGCTGTCATTGGTCTTCACGATATCCGCCTGCTGCAACGACCAGTGCAGCCGATCCGCATCCACCCACGGGTCACGCAGATTCACATCGAAAAAACGCTTGCCGCCCGCTGCCCGGAGCATGTGGCGCAAGGCCCGGTGCGAGCCCGCACGTTGCGCCAGGGTGCCGAAGTAGACGAGCTCCGGATTGGCGGCGAGCACGGTGATTCTTGATAATCGCGGATGAATATGATCATAAGCCTGATCGGCGATGATATCGAACCGGTGCCCCTCAGGCGTGGAACAGACGTCTACCACCCCGGTAGGATGAACGGAATCGAGTTGGATGCCGTACGTAGGCAATCCGCCATGTTCAAGGGTCTGCAGCAATCGCGTCCCTGCCGGATCCTGTCCTATCCGGCTGACCAGGACGGGCGTGCAGCCAAAAGCGCGCAGGTGCCATGCAACATTGAATGGCGCACCACCCAGGACCTCCCGGTCGGAAAACCGGTCGATCAGTATTTCGCCAAAGACAAGCACCACATGGCGAGCATCGGCCATTGAGAACCCTTGAAATCGATTGATCTACGACTCGACCACAGTCTGATGAGGGCCGCAGCCCGGCTGTGGTATCAGAGAAGTCAGGAAAATGAACAGTCATGCTGGTCGCGGAGTGCACCCCGACCGGCCCGACTGGCTGGTCATGTCTCGTCGACATGACACTCTTGACAAGCCCGCATGCAGACCCGCCAGAGGATCATTCGCTGCCTCATTTTACAAAGTACAAAGGCAGAACA
>CAZYYR010000206.1:0-1653 GCA_964651465.1 uncultured Nitrosospira sp. | reverse complement strand
AAAGGCAGAACATCGGATCACCACTTCGTTTGGCAATCGTTTTCTTGCCTCAAGCTTACTTGCCGCTTATACGTTTATGCTGCCAAAAAATCCCGCCACAGGAAACAACGAAACGACCACAACGAAACGAAAAAACGAAACGACCACAGCGATGGCTGTTGATGGTAACCGCCGCGGGGGACCGCGTTCTGTACGCTACCGGACATATGACAGATGGCGCAGATTCCATGCCCGGGCCTCGACACGACAATCGCCGGAAATCGACATTCTCTACGTCTTGCAGAATGCAAGGTCGCTGTGTGCGCCTTCCGGCAAAAAGGCCAGTTCGCGCGTCAGCGGCGGCAAGACGCCCGACAAAAATGGAACGGGAACGACGAAGTCATGAGGACGAACCGGGAGCGGTACCGCCAAGCAGCGTCCGCTGAAAAAGAGTTTCAGCGCTTCCCTAAAATTTATAGCCCCGATGCAGGGCAACCACGCTCGCAGCCAGGTTGAAATACTCTACTCGCTCGAATCCGGCTCCTTGCATCAACTGTTTCAATTCTTCCTGCGAAGGATGCATGCGAATGGATTCCGCCAGATAACGATAGCTGTCCTGGTCCTTGGCGACGAGTCCGCCCATTGCCGGGAGTACGTTGAACGAGTAGAGGTCGTAGAGTCGCTGGAGCGGTTTCCATACATGCGAAAATTCCAGGACGGTAGCGCATCCGCCGGGCCGGAGTACGCGCAGCATTTCACGCAATGCGGCCTCCTTGTGCGTCATGTTCCTTAAGCCAAAGGCAACATTTACGCGATCGAAATAACCGTCGGTGAAAGGGAGTTTTTCGGCGTCGCACTGTATTGCGGGAACTGTTGCTCCCTCATCAAGCAACCGGTCGCGGCCGATCGCGAGCATCGCGTTATTGATGTCCGTGAGCCAAACTTCGCCGCTGGCACCGACATGCTCCAGAAACAGCGCGCTCAGGTCTCCCGTTCCACCGGCAATATCCAGTACCCGTTCCCCTTTCCTGACACCGCTCGCTTCCACGGCAAATCGCTTCCAGGTACGGTGCAGGCCCAACGACATAAGATCGTTCATCAGGTTGTAGCGATCGGCTACTGAATCAAACACGCCTGCTACCTTGCCGGCCTTATCCGCTTCAGCGACGGTATCGAAGCCAAAATGGGTGGTTTTTGTCATGTACTCAATCCTGTATGGACAGCGAAGTATCCCGGTGGACTCGCGTTACCCTCTCTCCGGCTGACTGGGCGCCGCCTTCAGGCCGGCTGGTTCGCGGCTGGCTCCCGCCACCTCCATGCGCTTCAGATAGCGTTGCCACATCTCTTCCCGATGCATGCCATAATCATAAAGCAGATCCCATGAATAAAGGCCGGTATTATGCCCATCGGAAAATGTCAATTGAATCGCGTAACTGCCTACCGGCTCGACATGAGTGATAGTCACGTTTTTCTTGCCCATCTGCAGCACCTCCTGCCCCGGGCTGTGGCCGCGCACTTCAGCGGACGGCGAATGCACGCGTAAAAATTCGCAGGAATAGCGAAAAGCATTACCGTCGCTGAAGGAAATCTCCAGATACCTGGATTTACGATGCAACCTCATTTCTGTTGGAAAGGGCGTATCTCTGTCGAGTCCGGGCATCGCTGCTGCCTCCC
>CAZYYR010000205.1:0-4614 GCA_964651465.1 uncultured Nitrosospira sp. | reverse complement strand
TTCTGCCAGCGCTTGCCAGATCGGACACCTGCCTGGAGTGGGGCACATTCGTCGAGCCGGAGCTGGAAAAGATTGAAGCGGCAATTTCCCGTCACGATCTGGATAATGATATGGCGCGCCAGGCGACAGGCATGGCCCCCTTCTATTGGGTTTATTTTCCTCCGCTCAGGAACAGGCAGCATGTCGAACGTAAAATTGGGGAACTTACCAGGCTCGGCATTACTGACTTTACCCATGTTCAGGGAGACGCGAAGTGGAATAATGCCATTTCCATGGGTTTTTTTGACAGGATTGAAGATGCCCGGGCTCATCTGGCGTCACTCAGGGGAAAAGGGGTGAGAACGGCTGTCATTGGTGCACGTAATCTCGCGCAGATCAGATTTGTCGCAAGATCCCCCTCTGAAAGCGTCAGAGCAAAGGCTGAGGAATTAAGCCAGGAATTTCCCGGCAGTGTTCTCAGGACTACGGAATGCGAGCGGCGGGAAAATGGGAAAACTGCGGGTTCGGTCAGCGTGCCCGCTACTCCATCCGTAAACTGACGCGCTGTCTCTCCGGCTTTCTGTCTCTTCGACAGGCATTCATGGGCAGGAGCGCCGCTGCCGTGCTCTCGACGTGGACACAGGAACAGCCTTGCAATACACCGCCCTTGCCGCCATCATGCAGCTTTGCGGGTTGTTTTTTCATGACCTGGAATCCTTATGACAGTATCGATCAAATCCCGTGACGAAATAGAGAAGATGCGGGTTGCCGGCCGGCTGGCCTCGGAAGTGCTGGATTACATCACCCCATTTGTCAGGCCTGGCATTACTACCGATGAGCTCGATAAACTCTGCCATGACTATATGGTGGATGTGCAGGACACCATTCCCGCTCCGTTGAATTACGCTCCCCCGGGATATTCACCCTATCCCAAATCCATCTGTACATCGGTCAACCATCAGATCTGCCACGGCGTTCCAGGGCAGAAGAAACTCAAGTCGGGCGACATCGTCAACATCGATGTAACAGTCATCAAGAATGGGTATCACGGTGATACCAGCCGCATGTATTTCATCGGCGAACCGGGGATCCAGGCCCGGCGCCTGTGCGAGGTCACCTATGAGGCCATGTGGCGCGGTATCGATCAAATCAGGCCGGGAAAGCAGCTGGGCGATATCGGTCACGCCATTCAACGCTTTGCCGAAGATCATGGATACAGCGTGGTGAGAGAGTTCTGCGGGCACGGGATCGGGTCAAAGTTTCATGAAGATCCGCAGGTGCTGCATTACGGCCGCGCCGGCACGGGACTGGAACTCAAAGCCGGGATGGCCTTCACAGTCGAACCCATGATCAATGCCGGCAAGGCAGCCATACGCCAGCTGGCTGACGGCTGGACCATCGTCACCAAGGATCACAGTCTTTCAGCACAGTGGGAGCATACCGTGCTGGTTACCGAGGCGGGATACGAAGTCCTGACCCTGTCCGCGGGCGCATTGCCGAAGCCCCCTTTTCATTCCTGAAGCTCATGGATCGGCCCGGCCAGAAGCGGTTGCGGGGGCCATTCAGCACTGAAGCCGCCCGGGAAACGCTGTGCGAGGGGCGGGCACTGTTGCGCCAGCGCTATTACCAGAGCAACAACGGCACCGCCTTGCTCCGGAACCACAGCCGGCTGGTCGATGATGTACTCAGGCACGCCTGGCACGAGATGGACATGCCTGGTTCCGCAGCCCTGGTGGCCGTGGGCGGCTATGGGCGACGGGAGCTTTTCCCCTATTCCGATATCGATCTGCTCGTTCTGGTCGGGGCGGGAAACCCCGGTGCCGATGCGGTGGACAGCGCTGCCGGGGCGCGGCTGGAACGATGGGTCAGATTGCTATGGGATCTGGGACTCGATATCGGCCACAGCGTCCGCACGGTTGCCGAATGCGTGGAAGAGGCGACGGGGGACATCACGGTGCAAACCAGCCTGCTGGAAGCCCGGCTCCTCGCAGGTTGCCGCGGGCTGTTCGAAGAATTTGCGGATGCGATGCAGAAAATGCTCCAGCCACGTAAATTTTTTGATGACAAGCAGCATGAGCAGCGCCTGCGCCATGCACGCTACCAGGATGCCGCGTACAAGCTTGAACCCAATATGAAAGAAGGCCCCGGCGGCCTGCGGGACCTGCAGAATATCATGTGGATCAGCCGGGGCGCGGGATTGGGGAAATCCTGGCCGGGGCTCGCACGGACGGGTCTCATTACGCAGCGGGAAGCCCGCCTGGTCCAGCGCCATCAGGCGATCCTGCAGAATCTTCGTATCCGGTTGCACTATCTCGCGGGAAGGCGCGAAGACCGGCTGTTATTCGATTATCAGATCCCGCTCGCGCAAGAGCTCGGCATTGCCGGCAGAACGCCCCGCAGTGCCAGCGAAATGCTGATGCAGCGCTACTATCGCGCCACGAGAACGGTTACGCAGATCAACGCGATCCTGCTGCTGACGCTGCGGACAGAGATATTCCCCAGAGGAAACGCTTCCGCAATCGTTCTCAACGAACGTTTCCAGAAGCGCGGAGAATTGCTGGAGGCGCGTGACGAGAATGTTTTCCGGCAATACCCGGGCGCGATCCTGGAGAGCGTGCTGCTGCTGCAGCAACATCCCGAATTGCGGGAACGGAATGCCGCTACGTTGCGGGCAATGTGGCGAGCGGCACCGTCGATAACCGGGTCGTTTCGGCGCGATCCATGCAATCGCGCGCTATTCATGGAAATCCTGCGTCAGCCGCGGGGATTGACGCGTGAGTTGCGACTGCTGAATCGCTTCGGCATCCTGGGCCGGTATATTCCCGCTTTCGGGCGTATTGTCGGGCAGATGCAGCACGACCTTTTTCATGTCTATACGGTGGATGAGCACATCCTGATGGTGGTGAGGAACCTGCGCCGCTTCATGGCGCCCGGGTTCGCTCACGAATATCCGTTGTGCAGCCATCTCATCCGCGAATTCGAGCGGCCGGAGGTGCTTTATCTGGCCGGGCTGTTCCATGATATCGCCAAAGGCCGTCAGGGCGATCATTCCAAGCTCGGCAAGGTGATTGCGCACCGTTTCTGCAAGCAGCATGGCATGCTGCAGGAAGACACCGATCTGGTAGCGTGGCTGGTTGAGCACCATTTGCTCATGTCCATGACCGCGCAGAAGAAAGATATATCCGATGCAGATGTGATCGCGGCCTTTGCCGGACAGGCGGCAAGTGAGCGGCGCCTCGTCGCGCTTTACCTGCTGACGGTCGCGGATATCCGGGGCACCAGCCCCAAAGTGTGGAATGCGTGGAAAGGCAAGCTGCTGGAGGATCTGTTTCGAGCGGCACAGCGCCATTTGTCCGGCGAATCGGTGCACGCGGACAGGACGCTGAAGAACCGGAGAAACAGGATCCTGGAATTGCTGGATTCCGATGCCGTTTCCGTAACCGCCCGTGAACAGTTCTGGTCCATGCTCGGTCCCGCCTATCTGCTGGGATATGAACCCCAGGAAATCGCCTGGCATATCCGCCAGCTGAGCCACCAGATGACCACTGCGGTGCCCGTGGTAAAGGCGCGCATTTCACCGGCTGGAGCAGGCATCGATGTACTGGTCTACACTGCCGATCAGAAGGATCTGTTTGCACGCATCTGCGGATTTTTCGATCGCATCGACTACAATATCGTGGAAGCGCGCATCCACACGACCCGACATGGCTATGCGCTCGACAGTTTCCTTGTGCTCGACCCGCTAGGCACGGCGCTGCATCATCACGCTACAGTCAGCTTCATAGAACAGAAACTGACGCAGCAGCTCGCCCAGCAGGCGCCCTTACAGCCTCCACTCAGCGGCCGCCTGAGCCGCCATCTCCGGCATTTTCCCATCAGGCCGAAAGTCGGTATAGAGCTGGATGAAAAAGGCAACTACCACGTTTTGTCGATAGTAGCGGGGGACCAGCCAGGGCTGCTGTCGCGCATCGCTCAGGTGCTCGTGAATTTCCGCGTTAACGTGCATAGCGCGCGGATAAACACGCTGGGGGAGCGTGCGGAGGATACATTCCTGATCACGGGCGATGTATTGAGTGAACCGAGAACCGTCATTCAACTGGAAACCCGGCTGATCGAGATGCTTCAGACCGACGGCATCGTTCCCGGAAAGTCGAACGACGCATCCATCCTCACCGGGATTGCCTGATCATTCTGTCATCCTGTTACCCTGTTCGTTCATGCCATTGCATCAGCAGATTGCGCTTTCGCTTCCAGGCGGCTGCGCACCCCGCGTGCAGCTTCGATCATCTGCTTCAGGGCAGTAACGACCTCGGCCCAGCCGCGGGTTTTCAGGCCGCAATCGGGGTTGACCCACAATTGGCGAGGATCGATCACCAGACAGGCCTTGTCCAGCAATTCCAGCATCTCCCGTGTCTCGGGAACGCGCGGGGAGTGAATGTCGTACACGCCTGGGCCTATTTCATTGGGATATCTGAACTGGCCGAATCCATCCAGCAATTCCATGCGTGAGCGGGAAGTCTCGATCGTGATCACATCCGCATCCATGTCGGCGATGGCCGGCAGGATATCGTTGAATTCCGAATAGCACATATGCGTATGAATCTGGGTATCGTCCCGGACACCGGAACTGGCTAC
>CAZYYR010000204.1:0-4614 GCA_964651465.1 uncultured Nitrosospira sp. | reverse complement strand
GGCAGGAATTCGCCCGCGGACTGATGGAACAGCACCCGTCGCGCATGTTTTATACACTGCGCGAATGCGGCGCACTCACACGGATCATGCCGGAGGTGGACGCACTGTTCGGTGTGCCCCAACCCCCGCAACACCATCCTGAAATCGACACCGGCGTACACGTCATGATGGTCATCGATTATGCGGCATCCCGGCATTACGCTCTGCCGGTACGGTTTGCCGCCCTGACCCATGATCTCGGCAAGGCCACGACCCCGCCGGAGGAGTGGCCGCGACACATCGGCCACGAGGGGCGCAGCGTAAAACTGGTGCGGAACTTGTGTGAGCGCATCCGGGTTCCCAACGATATACGCGACCTCGCGTTGCTGGTAGCGCGCTATCATGGAGACGTCCATCGCGCGGCGGAACTGCGTCCTGCCACGATCGCCGGCATGTTTCGGGGCACGGATGCCTACCGCAAGCCGGAACGATTCGAGGAATTCCTGCAGGCTTGCGCGTGCGATTTTCACGGGCGGCCGGGTTATGCCGGACGAGCCTATCCGCAGGCCGAAAGGCTTTCCAGTGCGCTGGATGCGGCCAGAAGCGTGGATGCGGGCGCCATTGCCGCCGAGCTGGCGCGGACCGTTTCCGATACCGCCCGGCTGCCCGCGGCAATCAATGCCAAGGTGGACGAAGCGCGCGTAGCCGAAATCCGTAACCGGCTTACTGAGCACTGAACATCGATGGTTTTGGGTGCCGCTTTTGGCTTGGCCTCATCCTGCTGATTTCCGACGCTTCCTCGGCACATCGGCGAACAGCCGGTCGTACAGGAAATTGGGGAGCAACCTCAGCAGCTTGGCCACAATCGCCATCTGCCAGGGAATGACACTGAAGGATGTCCCATTCCCGATCGTGCGGGCTATTCGCTTCGCGGCATCTTCCGCTGTCAGGATGAATGGCATCGGAAAAGGATTGTCTGCCGTCATCGGTGTGACGATATAGCCGGGACAAACGGTAATGACCGACACTCCGCTGCGATGCATTTCCACCCGCAGGCTTTCCAGATAGCTGATGGCAGCGGCTTTGGAGGCCGAGTAGGCGCCACTCCCGGGAAGGCCGCGATATCCGGCGACGCTGGCGATGCCGACCAGGCTGCCGCCGCCGGCGGCCCGCATTTCGGCAATGAAAGGCTGGAAAAGGTTGACCATCCCCATCACGTTGATGGCGAGCATGTCTTCGAATACGCCGCCGTCTTCCGCATATTCCGTCGAAGTTCCGCAGCTGACGCCAGCATTGGCGATAACGACATCGGGACAGCCGTGGCGCTCCATGAAGTTCCGCGCAGCCGCCCGCATGGCCTCGGCATCGCGCACATCGGCCACATATGCCGATGCCCCGTGCAGTTCTGCCGCGAGCGCTTCCAGCAACGCGCCACGCCTGGCGATCAGGCCAAGTGTTGCGCCTGTGGCAGCATAATGCTGCGCCAATGCCTTGCCTAATCCGCTGGATGCTCCGCTGATGATGACTTTCAACGACATCGGACCGGCTGGACCGCCCTCACCTTATTTCTTCGATCGTTCCTTGCGTACTTTATCGATCAGCTCCTCCATGGCTCTGATGGTATCGTCGGGTGTGCCGCCCATTCTGCCACTGGTCAGGTATCTGCCATCCACCACGACGGATGGAACGCCGGAGAGGCCATAGCTCTTGGACATCTGCGTCGCACGCGTAACCTGGTTCTGGACCGAAAAGGAATTATAGGCATCGATGAACTTCTGCCGGTCCAGCCCCTGTCTGGCCATCCAGTCGAACAGTACATCCTCCTTGGCCAGGTCGATACGCTCGCGGTGGATCGCGTCGTAAACCTTGTCATGCAGCTTGTCCCTTTCCCCCAGTACTTCCAGCGCGTAAAAGGTCTTGGCGCCGGCCGCCCAGTTGGGACGAAAGACGGCAGGGACATAGCGAAAGCTGACATCCCCGGGCAGCCGCGTCAGCCAGGTCTTGATGCGGGGATGCAGTTCGTAGCAATGGGGGCAGCCGTACCAGAAGAACTCGATGACTTCTATCTTGTTTCCCGCACCGGTGGGTTGGGGATGGGGCAGAACGGTGTAATCTTTGCCTTCGCTGATTTCCGCACGGGCAGCCGAAATTCCCAGCGCGCCCATACCGGTCAACAAAAACACCGCAACAAATAAACGCAATGAATTCATGTTCTGTCTCCTTAGATGGATCCGGGATCAGGGAACAGTCCTGTTACAGTGCCCCTGGACCGACTTTGACGGGACTGCTCTGGATACCGCTTTGTTGCAGGGATGCGCGAATACGGTCCATGTCGCCGGTAGTGGCATAAGGTCCCAGGCGCACTCTGTGCCAGATCCCTTTTTCCGGCACGTCAGCAGCCTGGACAGCTGCCTCGATTCCCAGCATCGCCAGCTTTGCTTTCAGGTTTTCCGCATCCTCGGCGTTCTGGAAGGATCCTGCCTGAAGATAATATCTCTCCATTGGAGACATTTGTTGCGAAGCAGGTTGCTGTGGCAAAGGCTGCTGCGCGGCTTGGGCTTGACCGGATGATTGCTCCGCCACGGGCTCCTCGGTGTCCGGCAGTATCTTGTAGAACTCGAAACGTGGCCGGCTGGCCGTGGCAGACCTGTCCTCGCCCGGCACCTGCCCGCCATTCCCGTTGACGGGGCTTTTCATTTCGTTGATTCCGGATGATTTCTCCTGCGAAATGAAGGGACTGGGCGCCTGGTTGATATACATCCAGGTGCCAATGGCAGTGAGCAATCCAAGCGCATAGCCGACAAACACTCCTACGAGGAGCATGTTGCCATTTTTACCGAAAACAGGAGAACCGGGGGAGGTTTTATAATCTCGACTCATGGAAAACTTCGGGTACCGGATTTACATTTTGACAGGGGCGCTTACCCCCAATAATCCCAACCCGTTACTCAGCACTTGCCGTGTCGCAGCGGCAAGAGCCAGTCGGGCGAGACGCAGCGGCGTTTCCGCTACCAGGAAACGGGTGGAATTATAGTAACTGTGAAACTCGCCCGCCAGTTCCCTGAGGTAAAAAGCAATGAGATGGGGAGACAACTCCTTTGCGGCCGCTTCTATCGTTTCGGGATAATCGATCAGCTTCTGCAAGAGGGAATGCTCCGCCGGCGCGGCAAGGGGCGACATATCCGCCGCGGTCAGCGCGGCGGGGTCTTCTCCCCATTGCTCCAGCACACTGCAGACCCTGGCATGGGCATATTGCACGTAATATACCGGATTCTCGGTACTCTGGGCTTTAGCCAGATCGAGGTCGAAATCCAGATGCTGATCGCTTTTGCGCAGGACATAGAAAAATCGCGCCGCATCATTGCCCACTTCCTCGCGCAATGCCCGCAGCGGGACGAATTCTCCTGCGCGAGTCGACATGGACGCCTTCTTGCCGTCGCGGTACAGCACGGCAAACTGCACCAGCGCGATCTCGAGCCGCGCCGGGTCAAGCCCCAGCGCGCGCATCGCGCCCTTCACGCGGGGGATATAGCCGTGATGGTCCGCCCCCCAGACATCGATGACCCGGTCGAAGCCGCGTTCGAACTTGTTGAGGTGATAGGCGATATCAGAGGCGAAATAGGTGAACTGCCCGTTTTCCCGCTGTATCACCCGGTCTTTTTCATCCCCGAAATCGGTTGAGCGAAACCAGACGGCGCCATCCTGCCGGTAAAGGTGATTTCCCTGCTCGAGCAATCCGATCGCGTGAGCGACACTGCCGCTATCGAATAACGACTGCTCGGAAAACCAGGTGTCGAAAACAACCCCGAACTCCATCAGGTCGTTGCGGCAGTCGCCCAGTTGTTCGGTCAGAACGAAATTATGGATATAGGCATAGTCCTGTCCCAGCAGCATCCTCGCCTTCGAGATCAGCGCATCGAGTTGCGCTTCGGCATCCTCTTCCGCGGAAGTGCCCTCGAACAATATGCCGGGCTCATGCACATAACGCCCACCATGCGCCCTGTAGATCAGCCGTGCCATGTCGCGCACATACTCGCCCTGATAGGCGGCGGCGGGAAAGCGGGTTGTCACCCCGTTCAGCTCCAGGTAACGCAGCCACGTGGACAGCGTCAGAATATCCATCTGCCGGCCGGCGTCGTTGACATAGTACTCTCGCGCCACCGAGTAGCCGGCGGCGGCGAGCACATTGGCCAGGCTGGCTCCGAATGCCGCCCCTCTTCCATGGCCGACATGCAAGGGCCCGGTCGGATTGGCCGAAACGAATTCCACCTGGATCTTCTTGCCTGCACCGATGCTGCCATGGCCGAACTTCAGTCCGCCTTCAAGCACATAACGAGGAAATTGCTGCTTGACCGACGTCGCGAGAAACAGATTGACAAACCCTGCACCTGCGATCTCGACCTTTTCGAGATAAGGTGATTCGGCCAATGCACCCGCGAGCAGGGAAGCGATATCGCGTGGATTCCTGCGCAAGGGCTTGGCCAGCTGCATCGCCAGATTGCAGGCATAGTCGCCATGGCTCGTCTGTTTCGGACGGGCAAACTCGATATCGATGTCCATGATGAGATCCGGCTGTGCCAGTTCTGCCAGGACCGGGCGCAGGAGTCCGGTGAAATGGGCTTTGAAATTGGGCAG
>CAZYYR010000203.1:0-4615 GCA_964651465.1 uncultured Nitrosospira sp. | reverse complement strand
GCTTCGATCAGACCACGCACTGCCTGACGCGCTCTCGCGCGATTAAAACCGGGCTCAGCAGGTACGAGACGTGCAACGGCTTTCCCGTGCCGGGTGATAAGAATTTCTTCACCATTCTCGACCCAGTCGAGCAAGGTGCCGAGTTTGTTCTTGGCCTCGAAGGCTCCGACCTGGCGCATGACAACCTCCAAATAAGCTAGGCAACGCCTAGCTTATATCATATCCGCCTTTTAAAGCCTATATCCGAATGATGAGCGGCTCCTGCTGCCAGCCCATTTATTATTATGGTGGCGTTCTTTGCCATTCATAAAGTCGTGGTGAGCTGGATTAGTCCCGCTCACCTGCTTGCTCATCTATTCGTTTCTTTACCCGCTTTATGTTGTAGCGTACGCAAAAACATGCTCAGCTTTTCTCTATGAGGGCATAACAGACTGGCGTCAGTATCAGGCTGGCGGTCATGCCGACCAGCAGCCCGACACTCAGCGAAAGGGTCATGGGAACCAGAAACTGGGCCTGTTCGCTGGTTTCCACCAGAATGGGGAGAAATCCTACGAAGTTGGTGAGAAAAGCCAGCAGGATCGGCCGGAAGCGGGCCGTGCACGCTTCGAGAATGAGCTCAGCCATGGATTGTGAAGTATCGCTGCGTTTCTGGACATAATCGAGCAGGACAAGACTGTCGTTTACGACCACCCCGCTCGCGGCGATCATGCCCACCATTGATTCCATGGAAATCGACATGCCGATCAGCCAGTGGGCCCAGACTGCACCGCTCCAGGCAACCGGCGCGCCCAGCAGGAAGATCAGCGGTTTTACATAGGACTTGAAGGGAATTGCAATCAAGGTATAAATCACTGCCAGGGCAACACCAGTGAACATGACGAGCGTCTTGACGGCCGCTTCCTGTTCCAGGCGCTCCTCGCCGATATTCACTTCCACTCCGGTGAACTGCCGCTTCAGTTCCGGGATGCCTTCTTCTTCCAGGCTGGCATAGATCTCGTTGACATCGGCGACCTTAGGATCGACCTGGGCCAGTACTTTCAGTACGCGCTGCCGATTCTGCCGCAACAACTGGGCCTGTCCCGGCAGCAGTTCAATCTCGGCCAGTGCTCCGAGGGGAGCCTGCCCGCCATTTGGCAGACGGATCGGAAGAGTGCGCAGATCATCGATAGACTGTCGTTCATTTTGCGGCAGCCTTACCACCACCTTAACCTCGCTGCGTCCTCTCTGGAGGCGGTGTACCTCGTCTCCATAATAGGCATGCCGCATCTGCTCGGCCAGATCTTCCAGCTGCAGCCCAAGCCGTTCAGCTTCGCGCTTGAGATGAAGACGCACTTCCGGCTTGCCGGCCTCGGCGGAATCGACCACGTCGTAGACACCCGGATAGCTTGCGAGTTTCTGCTTCAGCTGGGTGGCTGCTGAAGCGAGGACGCGCGGATCGGGGTGTCCCATATAGAGTTCGATATCAAAGGGAACGGCGCCTTCCTTGTAGAGAAAGGTGATCTTGCCCCGGCCGATATCGCCGATGCGCTTGCGCCAGTCACGGATAAAATCCTCCACCACGATATGCTGGCGTCCGTCCGGTGACAATTCTGTCCAGAACCCCGCATCATGTTCCCCGATGACCGATTCCAGGCCGACGATCACGCTTTGCTTGATGTCCGGGTCCCGTGCCTGGTTTGTTCTGTCCAGGTCATCGCGCATTTCCATCAGCGACTGTTCCACTTTCTTGGCGATCCTGCGGGTCTCGTCGTAAGGTGCATCCGGCGGCAGTCTCAGATAGACCCAGAAACTCCCCTTGGTCACGTCTGCCTGCAACGTCAGCCGGACGTGCCCACCCGCCACCAGTGCGGCAGCGACCATCATGAAGACCAAGAACGCGGCGACGGTGAGGTAGCGCCAGGCAAGGGCTTTTTCAAGGAAGGGATGGTATATCCGGTGGACGAACGTCTGGAGGCCCTGATTGAGCCTTGCCCGCCAAGCTGCCAGAGTTGAGCGCGTTGAAGCAGGCCTGGATGGGGAAGCGAGGTGCGCGGGCAGGATCAGCAGGGCTTCGATCAGGGAGAACACCAGGGTGAGGATCATCACCAGGCATATCGGCTTCATCATCTGGCCTGCCCAGCCAGGCAGGAACAGGCCGGGCAGGAAGGCCACAAGTGCGATCAGGACCGCGAGAACGACGGGCAGAGCAACCTCGCGAGCGCCCGCAATAGCCGCATCGAGGTTCTTCTGAGCCCAGGCTAAAGCCTGCATGGGAGTCCGCTGTGGATTTGATGAACCGGAAGCGAGGGCCTGCTGTTTCGCATGGATGGATTCCCCGATGATGATTGCATCGTCCACGAGGATGCCCATGGCCAGCAGGAAACCGAACAGCGATAGCATGTTGAGAGAGATGTCCAGCACCGGCATCATCCAGAAGGCGCCAAATATCGAAGTAAGTATTCCGATTCCGGCCCAGATCGCCACCTTGAAATCGAGGAATAGTGTCAGGATGAGGCAGACCAGAACAAAGCCCGTCAGGCCGTCTTCCAGCAGGGTACCGGTACGTTCCTCATATGCCTGGGAATCGTCCCACCAGGTGATCATTTTCACCCCCTGGGGCAGCTGCGCCTTCTCGACGTAAGCCCGGACACGCCGGGCTACATCGACCGCATTTTTCTCGGCATGAATCTCCCAGCCCTGCGCGGTTTCTCCATTGTGGTGCCATTCGAACAGCTGTTCCTCCAGGCCATCGCGGATGACGGCGAGGTCGCGAAGCAGCACGCGACTGCCATCCGTGTTGGTGCGAACCACGAGATTCCCTACCGATACGTTGTCCCGTGCCTTGCCCTTGACCCGGAGGACCAGTTCGCCCTTCGGGTTTTTCATTACTCCCCCAGGCAGATCGACTGAAGCACGGCGGATCGTCTCGGTGATTTCGTTCAGCGATATTCCATATTGGCGCAGCCGCTCTGTGGAAACCTCGATGGCGATTTCATACGGCATCTGATAATAGTTGTGCGCGCGACTGACGCCCGGGATGCTCGATAGTTCACTTTCGATGCGTTCGGAAAGGTGCTTGAGCGTGACAGGGTCCGTGGGACCATGCAGGGCCACCCAGATCACGCCATCATCGGCAAAGCGGGTCGCAGGCAGCACGTCTATTTTTTCCAGGCCCCGGGGCAGGCGCTGGATCGCCTGGACCCGGCCGCGGACCGCGTTCATGACCTGATTGCGGTCGTATGCAGGCAGAATGGCGAGCGTGATATGACATTCGCCTTCGATTATTTCGGAGCTCATCCGTTTTATGCCGGGCAGATCGTAGATCGCCTGCTCGATGCGGACGCATACGGATTCTTCGATTTCCAGCGGCCCCGCGCCGGGATAGAGCGCCTTGATTTCAACCTGGTGGGGGACGAAGCGGGGAAATACTTCCTTGTCTATCAGCATCATGCTGCCGGCGCCGCCGAACAGAATCAGCAGCATGAGCAGGTTTGCCGCGACCGGGTTGGACGCAAACCAGGCGATCAGACCGGAGTGGCCGGAATGGGTAGAAGCAGCCGGAAGCTCGCTCATTCAGGAAAGCTCCCGCGGAAACGCAGTCCGTCAGCGGCCACGAGCAAGACGTACTTCATCATTCATCGTGTATCGGCTGCAATGGATGCGTCGCTCTTCTGTAACATCTGTCCAGGTTCAACGATCTCTGCCTGGACTTTCATACCTTCTATGGGAATGTCGATACGGGAAACGACCACCCTGTCGCCCGGTTTCAGGCCCTCTCTTATCAGAATCCGATCCGGTTCGCTGTAGAGAATGCTCACGGTTCGAATGTGCAGTTGATCATTGCTGTCTATCAGGGCCACTTCCTGGTTAGAACTTACCGCCTCCGGAGGAAGGACGAATACATCGGGTTGCTCCCGTCCTTCGATCTCCGCCTTGACAAACAGTCCCGGCATGAGCGGCGGCTGCCCCGTTTTTTCCGCGTAGGGTTCAGGTACTTCAGCCACCGCGTGGAGAAGCCCGGTTTCCTCGTCCAGGGCACCTTCCGCGCGGATGACCCGCCCTTCCCATCGGGGGCGCAGGCCGGCGAACTCGGCGCTGAGGATGACCTGGGGGGCCGTTTCTTGAGGACTGTTGCGATGATCCAGAAGAAGATCGAGATACGCGAACTGATCGGTCGTCAGCGGCAGCCGTACCTGGGCGACATCCGTTGCATAAAGGCGCGCAACTTTTTCTCCTGGCTGGACGTATTGCCCGAGACCGATGCGGATGTTGCGCACGCGTCCGGCAAACGGGGCTCGCCATTCGCAGCGGCTGCGCTGCACGCGGGCCTTGATCATGTCGGCTTGCGCCGCCTTCAGTTTCGCGCGTGCTTCCGCCAGTTGAGGTTCACGCATGGTTAATGCCGTCGGGGTTCCTTCACCGAGAACCTCCCATTCCTGCCGCGCCTGCTCCGCCTGGGCTTCTTCCATCGCAACCTGACGTTCGGCTTCCGCGATGCGTGCCTGCGCTTCCGCGATGGCGTAGTCGTAGTCCCGCGGATCGATCATGAGCAGCACTTCTCCCTTCTTGAAGAAACCACCAGCTACGAGGCTCGGGTGAAGCTGAATGATCTGCCCCGCCACTTCAGGAACGAGAT
>CAZYYR010000202.1:703-4631 GCA_964651465.1 uncultured Nitrosospira sp. | reverse complement strand
CTTGAGGGGGCGGTGGCGAAAGCTGTGCGAGTTCGAGTCTCGCCGTCGGCACCATTAATACAACAACACTGAGAACCCGGCCAGGCACGGAAGGCGTAGCTGGTTCGCAGCCCTTTTAGCTGAATATGCTCGAAAATTATTTTCCCATCCTGCTGTTCATTCTGATCGGCCTCGCCATCGGCGCTCTTGCCATGGGATTTGGCTGGCTGTTCGGCCCCAAGCGTCCCGACAGCGAAAAGCTCTCGCCCTACGAGTGCGGCTTTGAAGCGTTTGAAGATGCGCGCATGAAGTTCGACGTCCGCTATTATCTGGTAGCCATTCTGTTCATCCTGTTCGATCTGGAGATTGCATTCCTGTTTCCGTGGGCGGTGGTCCTGGATGAGATCGGGCTCTTCGGCTTCATCGCGATGATGGTTTTTCTCGGCATTCTTGTTATCGGATTCATTTACGAATGGAACAAAGGTGCTTTGGAATGGGATTAGTGCTATGAGTACAGATGGAGTCATGGAAAAAGGCTTTGTCACGACAAGCCTGGATTCGGTCATCAACTGGGGTCGCACGGGTTCCATGTGGCCAATGACCTTCGGTCTTGCATGCTGCGCGGTAGAAATGATGCAGGCCGGCGCTGCGCGTTACGACCTGGACCGTTTCGGCATCGTATTCCGCCCTAGCCCGCGACAGTCGGACGTGATGATCGTGGCCGGTACGCTGTGCAACAAAATGGCGCCTGCCCTGCGCAAGGTATATGACCAGATGGCGGAACCGCGCTGGGTGATATCGATGGGCTCTTGTGCCAACGGCGGGGGCTATTATCACTACTCCTATTCAGTCGTACGCGGGTGTGATCGCATCGTGCCGGTCGACATCTATGTTCCCGGCTGTCCTCCCACCGCGGAAGCCTTGCTCTACGGCATCATACAGCTGCAGAACAAGATCCACCGCACCAATACCATTGCCCGTTGAGCCCATATGTCGTCAACCCGCCTGGAAAAGCTCTCCCTTTGCCTCGAGAATGTGCTGGCCGAAAAACTGGCCGGCGCGGGCGAGCGCCTGGGGGAACTCACAATCACGGTAAATGCGGAAGATTTGACGTCGGCCATGCAGGTCCTGCGCGATCATCCCGACCTGAGCTTCGAGATGCTCATCGATCTGTGCGGAGTGGATTATCTCACCTATGGTGCCGAGTTCGCATCCGACAGCGAACGAGCCGGGAAACGGTTTGCCGTGGTGTATCATCTGCTTTCCATTGCCCATAACTGTCGGCTGCGGGTGAAGGCATTTGTAGAGGATGACGGTTTTCCGGTAATGGATTCGGTGATCGGCATCTGGCCTGCGGCGAACTGGTTCGAGCGCGAGGCATTTGACCTGTATGGCATCATTTTTCCAGGCCATCCCGACCTGCGCCGCATCCTCACCGACTACGGTTTCATCGGGAATCCATTCCGCAAGGATTTCCCGCTAAGCGGCAATGTCGAGATGCGCTACGATCCGAATCAGCAACGGGTGATCTACCAGCCGGTCAGTATCGAACCGCGCCAGATCACGCCACGCGTCATCCGCGAAGAACACTACGGGGACAGCGAATGAGGCGGTATCCTGTCGTTCTCCCTTCCGCTGGTGGTTTCCTGCGAGGAAAACAGCTCCGAAGAGGCGGGCATCATGGCTGAGATTCGGAATTACACCATGAACTTCGGTCCCCAGCATCCCGCCGCGCATGGGGTATTGCGGCTGGTGCTGGAGCTGGACGGGGAAGTGGTGCAGCGAGCCGATCCGCACATCGGATTGTTGCATCGCGCTACCGAGAAGCTGGCGGAATACAAGATGTACATCCAGTCGGTGCCCTACATGGATCGGCTTGATTATGTCTCCATGATGTCCAACGAGCATGCGTATGTCATGGCCATCGAGAAGTTGCTCCAGCTCGAGGTTCCCATCCGGGCGCAATACATTCGCGTCATGTTCGACGAGATTACGCGCATACTCAATCATCTGCTGTGGCTGGGCGCGCATGCGCTGGACGTCGGCGCAATGACGGTGTTTCTCTATGCTTTCCGCGATCGGGAAGATCTGATGGATGTTTACGAGGCGGTATCGGGAGCGAGAATGCATGCTGCCTATTATCGGCCAGGCGGGGTCTATCGGGATCTTCCGGATGCCATGCCGCAGTACATGGCCTCGAAAATCCACAACGAGAAAGCGACCCGTGCGTTGAACGAGAATCGGAGCGGCTCGCTGCTGGATTTCATCGAGGACTTCACCGACCGGTTTCCCGCTTATGTGGATGAGTATGAAACCCTGCTGACGGACAATCGAATCTGGAAACAGCGCCTGGTAGGCATAGGCGTCGTCTCGCCGGAGCGGGCCAAGGCGCTGGGCTTTACGGGACCCATGCTGCGAGGTTCGGGCGTGGAATGGGATTTGCGAAAAAAGCAGCCCTACGAGGTCTATGACCGGATGGATTTCGATATTCCCGTCGGCACCAATGGGGACTGCTACGATCGCTACCTGGTGCGGATCGAGGAGTTCCGCCAGTCCAATCGCATCATCAGGCAGTGCGTCGACTGGCTGCGCAAAAATCCCGGACCGGTGATAGTCGACAACTACAAGGTTGCGCCGCCTCCACGGGTAGACATGAAGCAGAACATGGAAGAGCTGATTCATCATTTCAAGCTCTTCACCGAAGGGTTTCATGTTCCTCCGGGAGAAGCCTATGCCGCGGTGGAGCATCCGAAAGGGGAGTTCGGCATCTATCTCGTGTCGGATGGCGCGAACATGCCTTATCGCCTGAAGATCCGCGCGCCTGGATTTCCCCATCTGGCGGCGCTGGATGAAATGTCGCGTGGACACATGATCGCGGACGTCGTGGCCATTATCGGAACGCAGGACATCGTGTTTGGTGAAATAGACAGGTAAAGACATGATGGTTGAAAGTTATTCAAGATGCTGAGTCCTGAGTCCCTGAGGAAAATCGATCACGAGCTGACCAAGTATCCGTCCGATCAGAAGCAGTCGGCCGTGATGTCGGCGCTTGCCATCGCGCAGGACGAGAAAGGATGGCTGGCCACGGAAACGATGGATTTTGTCGCGCATTACCTGGGAATGCCGCCCATCGCGGTGTACGAGGTGGCGACGTTCTATGGCATGTATAATCTGCAGCCGCTGGGCAAATACAAGATCACCGTCTGCACGAATCTTCCCTGTGCGCTCTCGGGTGCGAACGAGGCGGTGGCGCGTTTCCGGCAACGGCTGGGTATCGGTTTCAATGAAACGACTGCCGACGGAAAGTTTACGCTGAAGGAAGGCGAATGCATGGGAGCCTGTGGCGACGCGCCCGTGCTCCTTGTCAATAACAAGCGCATGTGCAGCTTCATGTCTGACGACAAGATCGACCAGTTGCTGGAGGAACTCGGCAAATGACCCAGCCGACCCAGATATTGCTGGCAGGGCTCAATCCGTCGGATGCGGACGACTGGCGGATCGAGAATTACCAGAGGCGCGAAGGCTATGACGCGCTGAAAAAAATTTTCGACGAAAAAATTCCGCCGGAAAAAATCATCGAGGAAGTCAAGAAGTCCGCCTTGCGCGGCCGCGGCGGAGCAGGTTTTCCGACCGGGCTGAAATGGAGCTTCATGCCCAAGCAGTACGAAGGCGACAAGTACCTCGTATGCAACTCGGATGAAGGCGAACCCGGAACCTTCAAGGATCGCGACATCATGCGCTACAACCCGCACATGCTGATCGAAGGCATGCTGATCGGGGCTTATGCCATGGGCATCAAGGCCGGCTACAACTACATACACGGAGAAATCTGGGACACCTATGAGCGCATGGAAGAGGCCGTGGACGAGGCCCGCGCCGCAGGATACCTGGGAAACAACATTCTCGGCTCCGATTTCAGTTTCCAGTTATACAATCATCATGGTTATGG
>CAZYYR010000202.1:0-693 GCA_964651465.1 uncultured Nitrosospira sp. | reverse complement strand
GCGCCTACATCTGCGGCGAGGAAACGGCTCTGCTGGAATCACTGGAAGGAAAAAAAGGCCAGCCGCGCTTCAAGCCGCCCTTTCCGGCAAGCTTCGGCCTCTACGGCAAGCCGACAACCATCAACAATACCGAGACATTCGCGTCCGTACCGTGGATCATCCGCAACGGCGGAGACAAGTTTCTGCAACTGGGCAAGCCGAACAACGGCGGCACCAAGATTTTTTCCGTATCCGGTCATGTCAACAAACCCGGCAATTATGAGGTTCCGCTGGGTACGCCGTTTGCCACGCTGCTGGAGATGGCGGGCGGCATGCGGGGCGGGCGCAAACTGAAAGGCTGCATTCCGGGCGGTTCCTCCATGCCGGTGCTCCCGGGCGACGTGATGATGGAAACGGACATGGATTACGATTCCATCGCCAAGGCGGGATCCTTCCTGGGCTCCGGGGCAGTCATCATCATGGACGAAACCACCTGCATGGTGAGAGCGCTGGAGCGGCTTTCCTATTTCTACTTCGAGGAATCCTGCGGCCAGTGCACGCCCTGCAGGGAAGGCACGGGCTGGCTGTATCGCGTGGTGCACCGCATAGAAACCGGCAAGGGGCGCATGGAGGATCTGGACCTGCTCAACAGTGTTGCCGACAACATCCAGGGGCGCACGATCTGTGCATTGGGCGATGCCGCCGCCATGCCGG
>CAZYYR010000201.1:0-4639 GCA_964651465.1 uncultured Nitrosospira sp. | reverse complement strand
TCGAGTTGCAGCGCCTTGCCGTATGCCTGGCTTGCCATCTTCGCATAGACATCTCCCAGATTCTCGTGCGCGGTGGAATAACTGGGGTGGGTGCGGATGGCGGCTTCCAGTGCATCCCGGGCCTTGTCATACTGACCCTGGCTGGCATAAAGGACCGCAAGGTTATTATAGGGCTCAGGCAGATCGGGATAGTCTTTCGACAGCACGGAAAATACCTTGATGGCGTCTGCAGTTTTCTTTTGCTCAGTCAGTATCAGTCCCTTCTGGAAGCGCATCTGCGCATCCTCCGGTTTGCGAGCGAGATAGGCATCGGCCTGTTGCAGCGCCTTGGCAAGGTTGCCCTGTCGATAAAGTCTGGCAACCTCATCGTTTTCATCGGCAAGCGCGAGGCCCGACAGCAGCAGCGCGACAGCCGCTATGACGCCTATCTGGCGAAAATCGAGCGTTTTCATTGTGCTATACTTGTCCGGTTTTGTTGAGTTATACCAGAATCCGCCAGATTCTACCAAGAAGCCCGTTCAATTCAAATCCCGCCAGATGCTCAGAATCCATAATTCCCTGACCCGGGAAAAACAGCCCTTCGTCCCCCTGACGCCGGGCAAGGTCAGAATATATGTTTGTGGCATGACCGTTTACGACTATTGCCATCTTGGCCATGCGCGCATGATGGTGGTATTCGACATGGTGCAGCGCTGGTTTCACGCAAGCGGTTACGAAGTCATCTACGTACGCAATATTACTGATATCGACGACAAGATCATCAGGCGCGCACAGGAAAACGATGAATCCATCGAAGCATTGACCACGCGGTTTATCCAGGCGATGAATGAGGACGCCGCTGCGCTGGGAGTCGAGCCTCCCTCATACGAGCCGCGCGCGACCCAGCATGTGGAGCGGATGATCGGCATGATTCGGATCCTGGAGGACAAAAACCTTGCATACGCCGCATCCAACGGAGATGTGTATTATGCCGTGCACAGGTTCTCGGGCTACGGAAAGCTTTCGGGAAAATCGCTCGATGAATTGCGTGCTGGCGAAAGAGTCGGCGTCGACCCACACAAGAAGGATCCGCTGGATTTCGTATTGTGGAAAGCGGCCAAACCCGGTGAGCCATACTGGGATTCACCTTGGGGGCCGGGACGTCCCGGATGGCATATCGAGTGCTCGGCGATGGCCGAAAAGTATCTGGGGAATCATTTCGACATCCATGGCGGCGGACAGGATCTCCAGTTTCCGCATCATGAAAATGAAATTGCCCAGAGCGAGGGCGCCCACGATCATCCGTTCGTCAACTACTGGATGCACAACGGTTTCGTGCGCATCAACGATGAAAAGATGTCCAAGTCGATGGGCAATTTTTTTACCGTACGTGAAATCCTTGCTCGCTATCAACCCGAAGTCGTGCGTTTCTTTATCATGCGAGCGCACTATCGTAGCCCCCTCAACTATTCCGACCTGCATCTCGATGACGCCAAGCGGGCACTGGATCGCCTGTACATTGCGCTCAAGGGCGACGCACCCACTGAAGCCGAAATGACATTCGAATGGAGCGAGCCCCATGCACAGCGTTTCAGGGAGGCAATGAACGATGACTTCAATACGTCCGAAGCGATCGCGGTGCTGTTCGATCTGGCCAACGAGATCAATAAAAACAGATTATCACGGAATATGGCATTGCTGAAAGCGCTCGGTGGCATACTGGGCCTGCTGCAGCAGGACCCGCGGCAATACCTCCAGGATGCCGGCTCTACCGATCATGACGGTTACACGGCGGAACGGATCGAGCAGTTGATCCAACAACGGCTCGTTGCCCGCGCAAATAAGAACTATAGTGAAGCGGATCGTATTCGAAAAGAGTTGATGGATGCGAGTATTATGCTTGAAGACGGTACAGAAGGAACCACCTGGAGGCGAAGCTGATTTAGTAGCTCGAGGAAGCGGAATAATCACCTCCTTGAAATCCCGCAGTATTGTTTTCCATGAGCGAAATAGCGGCCTCATTCGGTAGCAAAAAATCACCATGAAGACGCCGTAAGCCCGTTGACCATGGCAGGCGGGACAAAGCCATTCCGTCCTGGTTCTGGGGGGATTTCATCTTTATTTCGATAGTTTCGCGTTTCCGCCTTTCAATCGTCATCTTTCCGTATTTGCAGACGAAAAACCTTTCGATTGTCACTGGTCATGACATATTCAATGACCCCCGCTTCGGCCAGATCGTCCAAAGCTTTCTGTATCTCGTCTTTTGCGGTTTCATAGCGCTGAAGAGGGAGCCACCACTGGATGATTCCGTCCACTGTATCGGCCGCGGATGGGTGGGAGCGCAAGTATTCAACGATCTCCACACGGGGATCTTTAGACGGTTCAGGTTCCGATTCATTACCGATGGTCATGGGTGGAGCGCCAAGGGAGAGGTTACCTGAACAACTTACAGCAATATTTGTGCCCGCAGGCGATATTGGTTGAGCAGAGCAAATCCCATTCATGCTGCTGGTTGATAGCGCAAGCCTGGGAGATGGCATGAGTGGTTGGGCTGAGGAGGCAAAAAGGTGATGGAAGTTGAAGAGAAGCCCAGTCAACCAGGTCGATTCGGGCAATGGGATGAGTTAAAAGTGACCCACGTGGGTAATAAATCTCCCGGAATGTCCAGCGGCGATACCATGTTTCTTCAGGAGCTTGCCGAGCGCACGCCGTTCTTTTCCCGCGAGCCGGGCGGCCTGGCTGACATTTCCTCCGGCACGTTCCATCAGTTGGTGGAGATATTGATGTTCAAACTGATCGAGAACCCTCGATTTCGCCAATGAGTAGGTTTCCTCCAGGAAACCCGACATGGGATATTCCCAGTTATGATGCCCGTGCTCAGCAGCATCAGGAGGAGCAAGACGCAGAATCTCTTCTTCGCAAGTGACCGCACTTCGAAATATCAATCCCTCGAGTTCACGCACATTCCCGGGCCAGGGGTAGCGTCTGAACCAGTTGCAACTGTCATGATCCAGCTTTTGCGGTACACAGCTGAACCGGGCTTTGTAACGATCAAAGAAGACGTTTGCCAGCAGCAGTGCGTCGTCCTCGCGCTCGCGCAGGGGCGGAAGTTTCAGGCTGAGCACGCGCAACCGATACAGAAGATCGCCCCGAAAACTGCGGGTCCTGACAAGATCATCCATGCAGCCATTGGTTGCAGCGATCACGCGGACGTCCACTTTGCGCTCGACGCGTGCTCCTATTGGGCGATAACTGCCATCCTGAAGAAAGCGGAGCAATGCAACCTGAGCTTTTGGCGGCAATGTATCCACTTCGTCCAGAAACAGTGTTCCTCGCGCGGCGGTTTCCACGAGACCCAACTGATCCGAGCGAGCGTCAGTGAAAGCGCCTTTGATGTGACCAAAGAGTTCGCTGTCGATCAGACTCTCGGGAAATGCGCCGCAATTTATGGGAACGAAGGCATGGTCTCGCCTGGGACCCATGTAGTGAATAGCACGTGCCACCATTTCTTTCCCGGTTCCCGTTTCCCCTTCGATCAATAGGGGTGCCTGCGTTTTGGCGAGTTTTTCGACGAGCGCAAGCATACGGGAAAATGCAGTGGACTTTCCCAGGAGTTGAAAGCTTTCCGGTGCTTCCCTCGCAAATCCATCCAGGGTTATTCCCGTTTTTTGCGGATTCCGTTCATATGTGCAACTCCCCTCCTGTATATTATTCATGCTGGTCCCTTTCAAATCGTTGAGACATTATCTTGGTTGCGACTGCTCCAAGAATTCAGAGGGTGTGATTTATTGGTATTTTTCCAATAGCTCTTGGCAAAAAGCAGAGAATGGGGTGCCGTCGTGAAGTTCTCTGTGCGGTACCGAACGCAGCATCGACTATCGTCCACCCTCAAAATGGAGCTACTGACCGGCTTCCCTTGTGTGACAGAAACGGCGGAGGCTATACAGCGACAAAGGCCGTCCGATTATGATGTCAAAATGAGGTCATAGGGCATTACAGAAATCAAGGGATGAGCTCGGTGAATTGTCCGGGGGACGTAATCTGTATCAGGCCGCCCCACATGCAGTTAAGGGTACAGATGTTATCGAGGGAAGGCTCGCTGCCCAGCAGTACCGTAGCTGCGCCCGGAACCCAGGGGGATGTCGTGACAGGAACGCAGGGCTGGGGAGTCAGCACGCCGAAAGCGGCCGAGGTAGCCGCAGCCACCGCAGGATTTGCGAGGCTGGTGCACATCCCGAATGGCATGACATTCACCATGGGCTTGTGGTCCATGATGGTCGCAGCTGGTTGACTGCTGGTCATTACCCGCTTGAGCGGCAGTACGATGAACTGGCTCGGCGCGACACCGAAGCTGCACATCAGCGTTGCGCCATTGCATACATGTTGCGGCATACCGATTACCCCGATAACTAAGTAAGTATCCTCTTTCTATTCAGGCAGAAGTGCTTGCAGCCGTTCTTTGCGCCCCGTGCTCATCCGTGCGCCCGAGAGCGCATCTGTAAATTCCTTATGGAGGGCAGCAGAGCCGGCATATTTTTTCCCTAGCCATTCCCCAAACTGTCGCATGGAGCGCTCGTCGATCCGCCGTAATTCGAGCTGGATGCGGTACCGGTCAGCATCGTCCTGGCTGGCCGCAAGGGCTTCCTCATACTGAGCCCGC
>CAZYYR010000200.1:2757-4642 GCA_964651465.1 uncultured Nitrosospira sp. | reverse complement strand
GGGAAGCCGTGGGGGATAGCGAAAGAACAGGGTATTCGGCTCCAGAGTCAGGTGATAGGCGGAGACATGCGGCACGCCGCTTGCGATGGCGGTCTCGATGTCCTTCCGGGCCTCTTCCAGGGTCTGATCAGGCAGGCCATACATCAGATCGAGGTTCACGTTATCGAAGTGGGTCTGCGCAATCTCGATCGCGCGGCGGGCGTCCCTGTCGTCGTGTATCCGGCCCAGCGACTTCAGATGCCTGCCATCGAAACTCTGGATGCCGATCGACAGGCGATTGATTCCGGCAGCGCGAAAATCTGCGAACTTCTGTGTCTCGAACGTTCCCGGATTGGCTTCCAGCGTGACTTCCGCAAAGTGTTCCAGGGGTAGCAGCGCCCTCGCAGCGGCAAGGATCGTGTCGATGGATTCCGGGCTGAAGAGGCTGGGGGTGCCACCGCCAAAAAAAATACTGACTACCTTGCGCCCCCAGACCTGCGGTATCGCGGCTTCCATGTCGCGTATAAGTGCCGTTACATATTCCGCTTCCGGCATCCCGCCACTGCTGTCGCGAACTTCATGTGAGTTGAAGTCGCAGTAGGGGCATTTTTTCATGCACCACGGTATATGGATGTAGAGGCCCAGCGGAGGCAGCGACTTCAGCCGCGGGATCCGGGAACCCAGTATGGAAGCGGGAGAGATGGTTGTTGTCATGATCGATATGAGAGACAACGGAAAAAGGCGGCTGTTCCGGTCAGAACGAAACCTGCGCTTACTTTGCCATCCGTCATCCGTCCTGCTGATTCGACCGGGACATCTCTTCCCGGATTTCTTCCCGAATGCGCTCGACCAGCCGGGCCAGTGCCTTGCCGCGGTGGCTGATCCGATTCTTCTGGTCCATCGGAAGCTCCGCTGCGGTCTTGCCCAGATCGGGCAGGTAGAAATACGGATCGTAGCCGAATCCGCCCTCGCCGCGCGGGCTAAGCTGGATCTCCCCCTGCCAGGCTCCATCGGCAATGATCGGCTGCGGATCATCCGGGCTGCGCACCAGCACCATTACACAGTAATAGTGCGCCTTGCGATTTACCTGGTCTTTCAGCACATCGATCAGCCTCTGATTGTTGCGTGCGTCGGACCGGGGTTCGCCCGCATAGCGGGCAGAAAGGACGCCCGGATTTCCACCCAGGGCATTCACGCAGATGCCGGAATCATCCGCCAGTGCCGCCAGACCCGTGCATCGACTGGCATGGCGCGCCTTGACAAGCGCATTTTCAATAAAGGTGCAGTGGGGCTCATCCGCCTCCTGGACGTTGAATGCCGATTGGGGCATGACCTCGATGCCCAGCGGCTCCAGCAGGTGTCCGATCTCGCGCAGCTTGCCGGGATTGCTGCTGGCGATGACGAGTTTTCGCATACTCAGCGGTTCCTTGCCTATCTCGCCAGTGCTGCTTTCTGGATATGGATCAGTTCCCGAATTCCTTTCTGCGCCAGGTCCAGCATCGCATCCAGTTCAGCACGGCTGAAGGGCGCGCCTTCCGCGGTACCCTGCATTTCCACCATGCCCAGATCGCCGGTCATGACCACGTTCATGTCGGTATCGCAGCGCGAGTCTTCCAGGTAATCGAGGTCGAGCACCGGCACGCCTTCATAGACGCCGACGGAGACCGCAGCGACGTGACCGAGTATGGGGGTGGCCGCTATCGTCTGCTGATGCAGGAGTTTTTCCACTGCATCATGAAGGGCGACAAACGATCCCGTGATACTGGCAGTGCGGGTACCGCCGTCGGCCTGTATGACATCGCAGTCGATCTGGATAGTGCGTTCGCCAAGTTTGGTCAAATCCATCACGGAGCGCAGGGCACGGCCGATCAGGCGCTGGATTTCCATGGTCCGGCCGGATTGCTTG
>CAZYYR010000200.1:0-2747 GCA_964651465.1 uncultured Nitrosospira sp. | reverse complement strand
GCTGCATGCGCTCACCCGTGGAACGGGGCAGCATCCCGTATTCCGCCGTGAGCCAGCCCTGGCCTTTGCCCCGCAGAAACGGTGGAACCTTTTCATCCACACTTGCAGTGCACAACACCCGGGTGTCCCCGCACTCGATCAGGGCCGCACCCTCCGCGTGCTTCGTGTAATGACGGATGATTTGAACGGAACGAAGCTGATCGGGATTTCTATTGCTGGGACGCATGGGGATGGTGCTCGTGATTTATGAACGACAAGAAGAATTTGCGAAAGCCCCCGGATCGAAATATCTGTCAGGGTACGAATGCGGCCGGCATGCCTGCCGTGCAGTGTGCGATAATCGGACGGGTCATTTTACCGTATAAGAGCCCACACAGTGGATAAGTTGGCCAGAATCTGCAGCATGACCGGCTACGCGGCAGTCGCCAGGGAACTGCCGAGCGGTTCTTTGAATCTGGAGCTGCGCTCCGTCAACAACCGCTATCTCGACATCCAGTTTCGCCTGACGGATGAATTCCGTTCGCTGGAATCTGCGATGCGTGAATTCCTGACTGGCAGGTTGAATCGCGGCAAGATCGATTGCCGCGTCAGTTTCTCGCGGCTGGCCGGGATGCTGGACCCCCAGGCCATCAATGCCGATTTGCTGCAAAAGTTGCTGGAGCTGAACCATGCCGTCAGAACGACACTGCCGGAAGCCCGCAGCCTGGAAGTGGCCGATATCCTGCGGTGGCCCGGCATACTGAGCGCCGAGCCGCTACCCGCGGATGACCTGCGGGAACCCTGCATGGAATTGCTGGGAGTCGCGCTGGACGAGCTGGCAGCGGCCCGCACGCGCGAAGGCGAAAAACTGAAAGCTGTCCTGCTCGATCGCCTCGGCAGGATGCGTTGCCTGGCAGCCGAAGTGGCTCCGCGTATTCCCGCCTTGCTGGCCGCGTTTCAGGAAAAGCTCAAGTGCCGCCTGAGCGAAGCGATGATCAATGGTGACGACGAGCGCATCCGGCAGGAACTCACATTGTTTGCCAGCAAAATCGACGTGGATGAAGAACTGTCGCGCCTGCAGGCGCATTTCGACGAAGTGGAGCGGGTCCTGCGCAATGGCGGAGCGATCGGCAAACGGCTGGATTTCCTGATGCAGGAACTCAATCGCGAGGCCAACACCATCGGTGCGAAATCGGTTGACGCGGAAGTATCCAGAATCGCCGTGAAACTCAAGGTGCTGATCGAACAGATGCGGGAGCAGGTGCAGAATATCGAGTGAGGTTTCATAAAGACTCAGCCGATCTCGTAATTTCTCAATAACTTCCTAAAAGCCAATATTCCTATGGCGCAAACGTTTGTCCCCTCGAAGAAAAAACACGCTATGAAATTCTGGGTTGGAGTGACCGATAATTCCTGGTTCAGCTTTTTGAGCCAGCTGGTCCCCGATGAAGTAAATTTTTGGCAACCACGAGGTGCTGTCATCTACGCCGAGCTGGAAGCAGGCGCGCCATTCCTGTTCAAGTTGAAGCGCCCCTATCATCATATCGCGGGAGGCGGTTACTTCGTGAAGTCGACTTCGCTCCCGTTGTCTATCGCTTGGGAGACGTTCGGGCATAAAAACAGTGCAGCACAACGCACCATCTTTGAGAGGATGATCCGCAGTCTGCTCGCTGATTCGGCGCCGAGAGATCCAGAAATCGGCTGCACGGTGCTTGCCCAACCGTTCTTCTGGCCACGCGAGGCATGGATACCGGACCCTATCGGCTTTTCAGCCTCCACAGTCCGGGGACGCTACTACAGCACTGCCGAACTCCCTGATACGCGTCTTTGGGCGGAGGTGCATTCAAAAATGATGGCACAGCCCAATGAATCATGGCGAATAGGTGAGCCTGCACCGATGGAGCGTTACGGAGAACCTATACCGGTTAGGCCCAGGTTGGGGCAAGGTGCCTTCAGGGTGCTGGTTACCGATGCTTATCAGCGACGCTGCGCGCTGACTGGCGAATCCACTTTGCCAGTACTGGAGGCGGCGCACATCCAACCCTATGCGGAAAGTGGCCCTCACGATCCGCTAATGGTTTGTTGCTGCGCTCCGATTTTCACAAGCTGTTCGACATCGGCCTGATAACCGTCACCCCCAGTTATCACATCGAGGTCAGTCCGCGGATCCGCAATGAATGGTTCAACGGCAAGGCTTACTATCGCCTACATGGTCAGCCGCTGCGCCGGTTGCCAGAACATCCGGCCCACCGTCCCGGCGCGGCATATCTTAGCTGGCATAACGAGAATCGCTATTTGGGTTAGTCGTCTATCGTCGTCGCTCGTGAGCGTATGTAATCAATATCACCGCGTGCTGTTATTGCCATGCTGTTCGCATCGGCCCGATATCCTGCGAGGGAAGCGCGGGACAGCAGTCAAGCATAAAACAGTAGGTTGCAAAGTATTTCGCGCTTCATGCGCAATGTCGCATGATGCTATTGCGGACCCATGTTCCGGCTTACTGCTACAGTCTTGAAAAAGCATCTTATCAACGCAAGTATGATTAACTAATTGTTTATTAAATAATATTTTCTTTTGCTCCCTCGAATGTTCTTATGAGCGATTCCCTGCATCTCGTCTGCCCAAACTGCCAGGCGGTCAACCGTGTCCCGACAGCACGCCTCGACCAGCAGCCCAAGTGCGGGCAGTGCCATAAGCAATTGTTTACCGGTCAGCCAGTCGAGCTGACATCTGCTACCTTCGCACGGCATCTGGATCACAACGACATT
>CAZYYR010000199.1:0-4649 GCA_964651465.1 uncultured Nitrosospira sp. | reverse complement strand
CCGAACAGGTTGAGATGGTTGAGAATGTGGTAGAGGTTGTACAGCGATTTTCGGGAAGTATAACCGGGGTCGAGGGGGTAGGTTTCGCGATAGGCCCCATAAAAACTTGCCGAAAATCCGCCGAATAGCTCCGTCATGGCAATATCCGTTTCACGGTCGCCAAAATATACCGCCGGATCGAAAACGACCGGCTGACCCTGGGCATCGAAACTGTAATTGCCGCTCCATAAATCGCCATGGAGCAGGGAGGCGGCGGGCTGCGGTCCTGGAAAAAAAGCGTCCAGCCGGTCCATGAGCTGTTCGCCCTGCGCCTGCAGCCTCCCTGTATACCCGTTTGACGCGGCCAGTCGCAGCTGGTACCCGAGGCGGTGCTTGCGCCAGAATCCCGCCCAGTCCGATGAGCGTTCATTGATTTGAGGCGTAGCGCCGATCGTGGTGTCGCGGTACCACCCGAATGTCTCCGAAGAGACATGATGCATCGCCGCGAGCCGTACTCCCAGGCCGGCCCCATGAGCCCCATTGCCGCCATGGCTGCGGGACTCCGCCCTCAGCTCCAGGTACTCCAGCACCAGCCATGCCGAAGAACCGTTCTCTCCCCAGCAGACCGGCATGGGAACACGCAGCGTGCGCGACTCATGGATCTCGCTGAGGCCCGCTGCTTCGGCCTCGAACATGGAAAGGCTGTCTGCGTTGTTCAGTTTGACGAAATAGCGGCGACTGCCTCCCGCGATCCGAAAAGTCCGGTTGATGCAGCCGCCGCCTACGGAGAAAATTTCCTCTACGAAAAAAGGTTGGGCCGTGCAGCCGGAAATCTGCGTGGCAATCGCGTCCCACGGTTCCGCTGGAGACCCGGTCAGGAGCGGTCCAGCCATTCCCTCGCGGCCCTGATAGCGGCATTCACTTGTGATGGCGCCGTTCCGCCCACATGGGCGCGGCTGTTCAGCGAACCCTCCAGTGTCAGCACTGCAAAGATATCGGCATCGATCAACGGGGAGAATCGTTGCAGATCTGCCAGCGCCAAGTCACTCAAGTCGCTGCCTTTCATGGCGGCAAAGCGCACCGCCTGTGCCACGGCCTCATGCGCCTCACGAAACGGCAACCCTTTCTTCGTCAGGTAATCGGCCAGGTCGGTGGCCGTGGCGAAGCCGCGCATTGTCGCGCTTCGCATGGCCTCCTGATTCACATGAATACCCTGCAGCATGTCAGCATAGATGCGCAGCGTGTCGGTCAGGGTGTCGACGGTATCGAACAGCGGCTCCTTGTCTTCCTGGTTGTCCTTGTTATAGGCAAGGGGCTGGGCTTTCATCAGTGTCAGCAGCGCAACCAGATGGCCGTTGATGCGGCCGGTCTTGCCGCGGACCAGTTCTGGCACATCGGGATTCTTCTTTTGCGGCATGATGGAAGAACCGGTGCAGAACCGGTCGGCAATGTCGATGAAGCCAAATGGCGGACTCATCCACAATATGAGTTCTTCGGACAACCGCGAAAGATGCGTCATGATCAATGCCGCAGCGGCACAGAACTCGATGGCAAAATCCCTGTCCGAGACGGCATCGAGCGAGTTTTCACAGACTCCGTCAAACTCCAGTTCCCGCGCGACCCTATCCCGGTCTATAGGGTAGCTTGTTCCCGCCAGCGCTGCCGCCCCCAGCGGCAGTCTGTTCACCCGCTTGCGGCAATCCCTTAAGCGTTCCGCGTCGCGTTTCAGCATTTCGAAATAGGCCATGAGATGGTGGCCAAAGACGATGGGCTGCGCGACCTGCAGGTGCGTGAAACCCGGCATCACGGTATCGGCATGCTTTTCCGCCAGATTCAGCAGTTCACGCTGCATGCCGTGGATGAGGCCGACGATATCGTCGATCGAGGTGCGCAAGTAGAGACGGATGTCAGTCGCAACCTGATCATTGCGTGACCGCGCGGTATGCAGCCGCTTTCCGGCGTCGCCGACCAGGGCCGTCAGGCGCTTCTCGATGTTGAGATGCACATCCTCCAGTTCCAGCTGCCAGATGAACGCGCCGCTGCGGATTTCCTCCTCTATCTGCTGCAGACCGCGTTCGATGGCCGCCAGGTCTTCCTTACTGATGATGCCTGAGGCGGCAAGCATGCGCGCATGCGCCAGCGACCCCCGGATATCATGGCCGGCCAGCCTGTGATCGAAGCCGATCGACGCCGTATATCGCTGTACCAGTTCCGAAACCGGTTCATCGAAACGCCCCGACCACGGGGTCTTGCCTGCTTCAGGCGGTATGCCGTTTTTTTTTGTGGCTGTCATAATGATTTACGGAATGGAAGTGCACGAGCCGGATCGATCCACCTGCTCATGCCGTGATTGATACCGGATGACGAGTATAAATCAAAATATCCCTTGGTATTCCTTGGGGCAGCGTGTATCCGCGGTGCAGGAGCAACGGATCGGCCGTGCATGGCCGGTCTGTCGTGGCGTTCCTGTCGGGAGCAAGGCTTTGGGGCGGCAGCCGAGTCAGAATTCCAGTGGATCCACATCCAATGTCCAGCGTACGGTGCGGTCGGACAGTTTGTCGAGTTGCACGCGCCATCCGGCCAGGAATGCCTGCAATTTCGCGCGCGAAGATGATTGCACCAGCAGGTGTGCACGTTCCATTCCCTTCAACCGCGCCATCTGTGCCGGCACCGGATCGAATATCTCTATCTGCTGCATGGGAGGAGCGATCGTTGCCGCGCGAGCGAGAAAATCGAGTGCTGTGGCCATCTTTGGTGCCTCCGCCCGCAGCAGGGCCTGATAAACGAAAGGCGGAAGCATGGCGGCCTTTCTCTCTTCCAGCAGCATGCGCGCGAGCGAGTCATAATCATGGTGCCGGAGCGCCTGGTACAGGGGGTGATCGGGAAATTCGGTCTGAACCAGTACTTCTCCCGGGATACCAGCGCGACCGGCCCGTCCGGCCACTTGCATCAACTGGGCAAACAGCCGCTCGGACGCCCGAAACTCGGTACTGAACAGGGAGGCGTCTGAATTCAGGATAGCGACCAGTGACAGGTTGGGGAAATCATGTCCTTTTGCCAGGATCTGAGTGCCGACCAGGATGTCCACGCGCTGCTCCCGTATGTCTCGCAGCATCCGCGGCCAGGCGTCCTTTCGGCTCGTGCTGTCGCGGTCGATACGCGTGATGCGCGCATGGGGAAGGCGCTGCGCCAGTTCTGCTTCCACCCGCTGGGTACCGTGGCCGAAAGGGGCGATGTCCTGATTTCCACACTCGGGACAGTGAACGGGAAAGCCTTCCTGGTAACCGCAGTGATGACATCGAAGCTTTCTCTCCCGGAGGTGCACTACCAGCCGGCTGGCGCAGCGGTGGCAGGCTGCGGCCCATCCGCATGACTTGCACAGCAGCACGGGGGCGTACCCACGGCGGTTGAGGAATACCAGGCTTTGCTGGCGGTGTGCCACGCATCTCTCCAGCGCGGCAATGACCGCAGCCGAAAAATTCTCGCTTTTTTTTTCAATGCGCATATCGATGCAACGCACGCTTGGCAGCATGGCGTTCGTTGCCGCACGCGAAGGAAGCCGCAACAGGTGATAGCGCCCCTTGATAGCGTTGTAATAGCTGTCGAGCGAGGGTGTGGCGGACCCGAGTACGATCGGCACATCAGCCTGCCTTGCGCGGAAGATGGCCACGTCCCGCGCCGAATAGCGCAAGCCTTCCTGCTGCTTGAACGAGGTGTCGTGCTCTTCATCCACTATCATCAATCCCAGTCGGGGAAGGGGCGTGAATACGGCAAGGCGGGTGCCCAGTATGATTTTTGCATCGCCTTGCTGCGCCTGCAGCCAGCCGTTCGTGCGTTCGGTAGGGTTGAGCCCGCTATGCAGGCTTGTCAAACGTACCGAGGGAAACCGGGTGCGGAAAATTTCCTCCAGCTGCGGGGTGAGGTTGATTTCCGGCACCAGCACGAGCGATTGACGTCCCCGCGATAATTGCAGGGCAATCAGTTGCAGGTATATCTCCGTTTTGCCGCTCCCCGTCACGCCGTGCAACAGCCAGGTATTGAACTGGCTTATCTTTGAGGCAATTGCCGCGATCGCGCTTTGCTGCGCAACGGTGGGCATGATCGGAGGTGCCACGGCCGGAGCCAGGCCAGGAGTGTCGTCTTCCATTTCAGCAGCCCAGCCGAGCGTTACCAGTTCCTTCAAGACCTGGGGGGCGCGCCGCGAAAATTGCCTCGCCTGGCGCATGTCCATCGTTTCCGATGCCAGCTTTGCCAGAAGCCTGTATTTCACGCTTCGGGCCGGAATGGCCGACAGATCGGCAGCGCGGCCTTCCGGGGTGAGTTGGTACCGTGAGATGGCAGGAGGATTCCGGATATATGGCTTGCCAACGCGCAACCGTCCTGGCAACCCGTTCAGTACCACCTCACCCAGAGGATGATGGTAATACGCGCTGCAGAAACGGAACAGGTCGAGCAATGTCCGGGACAGCGGAGGCACATCCCGGAAAATGTGCAGTGCGTGCCTGAGCTTCTCCGCAGGAATGGCGGAATGGGTCGTTACTTCCATGACGACCCCAGTCATCACGTTTCTTCCGAAAGGGACACGGACACGCATACCCGTTTCCGGCACGCCTGCTTCTGGCTCGGCCCTCTCTGTGACGGGAGCGAGGTAGTCGAACAATCTGTTCAAG
>CAZYYR010000198.1:0-4663 GCA_964651465.1 uncultured Nitrosospira sp. | reverse complement strand
TCCTTGTTCTGCCGTAGAAGTAAGTCGAAGAAAAAAACCGTACTTTTTACAGATCCAACACAAAGGGAGATTTTGAAATGGCTGGAAAATTCGAAATTTACAAAGATAAGGCTGATGAATTCAGGTTCAGATTGAAAGCCAGCAATGGCCAGATCATCCTCGCCAGCGAAGGCTACAAGGCCAAAGCGGGGTGCACCAACGGGATAGAATCGGTCAGGAAAAACGCACCTGACGACGCCCGTTATGAGCGCAAGACGACATCGAGCGGCAAGTTCCGCTTCAACCTCAAGTCCGGCAATAACCAGATCATCGGGACCAGCGAGTCCTACGAGACCGAATCATCCCGCGACAACGGAATTGAATCCGTCAAGCGGAATGCGCCGGATACCGTGGTAGTCGATACCACGACGGCCTGAAAAAAGACGGTCAGCGGCGCGGCTACCCATACCGCAGCCTGAAAAAGCGGAGACGGCCTCCTACCGGGGCCGTATCTGCTTGATACCTGAAAAACATTCCGCGACAGTCTCAAGGGAGGAGCAACGCAGGGGCAAGGCAGGGACAATTTACGGCTTCCTCTCCCGATCGATCTTGTGGCTGCGCGCAATGGACCGCAGCAGCCAGAATCCACCGATGGTGGCACCTACGAAACCCAGCAAGCCGAAAAAAGGGTATCCCCATATCGTGGGACCCGTGGAAAATGCCATGACAATAGCCGAACCGACAATGATGGCGGCTACCACGGTACCCCCGACCAGCCGGTTGGCGGCACTGTCCAGTTGGTCCCCCAGCCGCCGGAGGTGCGGCACTTCGATGTGAATATCCAGCTTGCCGCGCCGTGCTGCCCGCAGCAGCCGCGAAAGGTCGCGAGGCACATCCGACAGCAGATCGACGATTTCGGATACCGTTCGCCAGCTCCTGCGGGCCACCGCCGACGGCGCATAGTGCGTGTTGAGCGCATCGCGCAGCAGAGGCAGCGCTTCGCCGGCCATGTCCAGATCCGGATCGAGTTCGCGCCCCATGCCTTCGAGGGAAATGAAAGCCTTGAAGAAGAGCGCCAGGTCGGCCGGCAGGTGCAGCCGGTATGCGCGCAGGATCGATACCAGTTCGGCAAGTATGGTGCCCAGCTTGAGTTGCCTGAGCGGCACCCCCAGATACTGGTCGACGAACGCCTGGATTTCCGCTTCCAGCAGATCCGTGTTGACCTCGCCATCACCCGTCCAGTCGAGGAGCACATCCGCCACCTGCGCGGGATTCTGTTGCACCAGCCCCAGCAGAAAATGGATCAGCTCGCCCCGCCGTTCCTCGGAAAGCCGGCCGGTCATGCCGAAATCGATGAATGCGATGCGGTTGCCCGGCAGATAGAATACGTTGCCGGGATGGGGATCGGCATGGAAGAGGCCGTCGATCGCAATCATCTTGATGACCGCCGCCACACCGCGGCGGGCAAGGATCCTGCGATCGAGGCCGGCCCGGTCGACCGCAGCCAGATCGCGGCCAGGAATGCCATCGATATATTCCTGCACGCAGACACGTTCGCAGGTCCACTTCCAGTAGACCTTGGGGATGACGATGACCGGCAGCACCGCTTCCGGCTGGGCTGCGATCACGACAGGTGCGCCGGCCGCCGGCTCATACTGGATCTCGGGACCGGCATATCCGGCAAAATTCAGTGCTATGCGTTCCGCGTGACGGCATTCCGCTCCGAAATCGAGCTCGAGCCGCAGCGAGCGGGTCACCTGGCCGACGACTTCCCGCCACCTGAAGTGACGCAATTCCGAATTTCCGGCCTCGAGCACTTCCGCGAGCCTTGCCAGCCAGCGCAGATCGGCCTCGATGACCGTGCGGATACCCGGCCGGCGGACCTTGACCACCACTTCGCTCCCATCGGCAAGGCGGGCACGATGGACCTGGGCAATGGAACCGGTTGCAAGCGGCTGCGGATCGAAGAAGGCAAACACGTCTTCGGGCGGTGAGCCCAGGTCTTCGATAAGCTGCTTATGCACTTCAGGATAAGCTGAAGCAGGGCTGCTGTCCTGCAGCTTGCTGAATTCGGCAATCCATTCCGGATCGAACAGATCGACGCGGGTCGCGAGGATCTGGCCAAGCTTGATGAAGGTCGGCCCCATTTCCTCCAGCGCGCGCCGCACCCGGGCGTGAGGCTCGAGCTGGACCAGGTCGGCAGCTTCGTCCCAGTGCAGTGCGCGGCCCGCCCGTTCCAAGGTACTGGCAAGCCCCAGTCTGCGCACGATATCGCCAAACCCATGGCGAATCAGGATCGACGCGATCTCGTGCAATCGTCCGAGATCGCGCGCCGCCATCAAAGCCTGCCAGAGCATTCAGTTTCCTTCAGAACCAGACTTCATGGATACCACCCTTTAAGACCCTGAAGAACAGACAAGCTGAGGATCGAAATAAGGCGATCCTCCGTTGACCTCAATCCCGGATCAGTCTGGCAACATTATCATACAACCAGGCTGTCAGCGCCTGCGCGCCGGCGCCGTGATGGATTTCCCGATGGCAATTGGGACACAGGGCAACCGCATTGGACACCGCATCCGGCCCGCCTTCCGCCAGTTGCCGGACATAGTGAAGTTCAAGATAAGGCAACCCGTCGACTCCGTTGAAAGGCGCCGGCTGCTCGCAGCCTTCGCATAGCCCGGCGGCCTGCTGCAAGACCCAGGCCTGGACGGAGGCCGTCCGGGAAAACTGCGTGATGGCGACACGCTTCGATTTCGGAACAGGATTGCCATCCGGCTTCGGAAGATCTTTCTGGCGCACACCTTCCCGTACCGCGATTTCGAAAGCCGCGACGGGTACGGCCTTGTGCCCATCGACGCGTGCCAGCAGCTTTTCGATCCGGACTGCGCTGCGTTTATCCAGATTGTTTGCGGGCTTGAGGCCCGTCAGCCAGCTGCGGCCCATGAGTGCCAGTACGTAGGAGATATTCTGCATCCGGTACTCGAACGCCTTCTCGCTCCCGCCGAATCGCTCCGCCAGCTTTCTATAATACTGTTTCTTGACGATAAGCTGGCCTGCACGCTCGCTGCGCTGCATCTCGACATAGGTTTCAACCACAGCCTCCAGTTCGTCGTCGCTGGAGGCGTCTTCTTTGCGGCTCATGCCTGCTACGTAAACCATAACCCGAAACCTGTCAATCGTATCACCAATCCCCGCCGCGCTTGCCAGATTTGGCAGGAATGCTCCCGGCGAGGCAGTCTTCCAGCCGGCCTGACGGCCATGGCTGCATGCTCCATGGGTCACAGACCACGGCAAAAGACAGTATGTTACCTAACTTGGCCTGTGCCCGTAACCCCGCAGCGGCCCAAATGAAGTCCTTTGGATTAAATCATTTTTGCACATGAGTCACTACATGAATCGTTTGGAGACACTGTTCCCGGGCGCCGGATACAGGAAAGCGGACCGGCGTCGCGCTTCAGTTGGCCAGACTTCGAGGGTGGTTGGCAGGCTGGTCTGACTATGTCCTGCCCTGAAATGAAAGGAGCCGATGCTCCCGCGCGCCAGGCGCTTGAGCATCGGCCGATTGAGTGAGTGGTCGTTCTGAATTCTGAATGGTTGCAATCAGATCAGTATTATTCTTTCCGCCCGTCCTTTGACAGAAAATACCAAAGAGCTACGGCACCTATACCTGCTACGAGAATCGCCATTTCCATGATAACCCCCTTTTCAGTATCGAGATGTTTAAAGAATATGACCAAACCTGGCGGCCGGCACCGCGGTATACCTTGCGGCTTAGCCGCCATGACTTCTACTTCTTACTTCTGATACACAATTGCATCGCGGGCGTAATACGAGTACCCGCGGAAATTCGACCGCGGCTAGAATAAAAAATTCCCATAATTCACGAAAATTTTACAAAAAATTGACCTCGACTATGATTCTCATCTTTTGACAGTAATAAGTGGACGAAACCTGCGGGACGACAGCTCGCTACGCCAGATCAGCGAGATCAGCGAGATCAAAGAATTGTGGACGAGAGAACAAAACAGCCGTGCCGTTCGCCATGATTTCGAGGCAGTGTCTGCGCGCTTCCTGCGGACGCGGCCCTGTGCACCGCGGCCAGAACACTGGATGAAGAATTCTATGACGGAGCGGATACCAGTAGCAGTCGTGGCGCTACCGGGGGTTCCAGCCGGAATCCCGACATCACGATCACCTGCACCGGCGAGAAATGCCCCATATCCTCTATCCGCGCCAGTATGTTCTGCGCCTGCGCGAGCTGATAACGGAACTCGTCCTCGTAAACCGTCCGGGCCAGCAATTTCGCCACCCGTTCCGGCCACCCCAGTTTCCACCAGTTTGCTATCGCTATTCCCAGATTTCCTGTATCCAGTATCATTTTCAAAACCGGATCAGGGTACTCGCGTGCGTGGTAAAGTATCTCCATTCCTGCCGTCCCGTCTGTTAACGATGTTGAGATTGCCCGTGGCTCCTTTCTAAATAGACGATTATGGGTCTCATTCTCAATAACAGAAGATGATCTGGAAGAAAACACTGTTTCTCGGCGAAAACGAAGGGATGATGCCAAGTGCAACCACCGCTATACATTGACGGGAAAAGTGGCGCTCAGTATAATTCGCCTTCTTTTGCCGGGGGTATAGCTCAGCTGGGAGAGCGCTTGCATGGCATGCAAGAGGTCAGCGGT
>CAZYYR010000197.1:0-4679 GCA_964651465.1 uncultured Nitrosospira sp. | reverse complement strand
CAGCGCATTCCAGGGCACCGCAAAAAGCTTGTCGCCCATCCCCAGGAACCCTCCAAAAGACAAGACCGCATAGGCAACTCTGCCATTGTTCATGTCCAGCATGATCTCCTTGATGTCGCCCAGGTCTTCTCCCTTCGGGTTGTAGACATCCTCTCCTATCAGCGTATCCGCTCCCATCAGCCGGGGTCCCGGTCCTTGCTCGTCATAACTCTTGTACATCCCATAGGTGTCGCGATCTTCGTAGCTCATCGTTATCTCCTTGTATAGGTTCATGATTTGAACACTACCTCGCTCACAGTCTGGCGGACCATCCAAAAGGGATCAGTGCGGTATCCAACAGAGAGACGAATATCCCCCGAATTCATAAAAGGCACCCAAAGCGGGCAGGCGCGGCGGGATTTAACGGGCAGATATGTCTGACAGCGCACAGAGTCAGCCACATCATTGGGGAAAAATGGCACCAATGCTGTCAACAGGCCGAATTATTTATCAATCAGGCTCCTGGCAGGGAGCATTGGATCAAAACCATGCCAAACACTTTTCGCCGCATAGCCGAGTCGCTGCAGGTCGATATACAGGCAGATAAGTGGCTCGACCGATACGATGAGGTGCGCAGCCAGACCCGCAAACTTGTCAACCCCCTGGGGCCGGAGGACCAGATGGTCCAGTCCATGCCCGACGCCAGTCCGGCGAAATGGCACCTGGCCCATACGACATGGTTCTTTGAGGAATTCATTCTCCTCCCTCATCTGCCCAGCTATGCCTGCTTCGATAGCCGGTTCAGCTTTCTGTTCAATTCCTACTACAAGCAACTGGGCCCACACCCGCATCGAGCCCTCCGGGGAACATTCTCGCGCCCCACCCTGGATGAAGTTTGCCGCTATCGCAGACATGTCGATAACGCGATCCACGAATTGCATGCTGGAGGCGCCTCAGCCGAAGTTTTGCGCTTGATCGAACTGGGGCTGAACCATGAACAGCAGCACCAGGAACTGATCGTTACCGACATCAAGCATGCGTTCTGGACCAATCCCATGCGCCCAGCTTATCAGCCGGACATGATCCGGTTGGCTGGAGCATCCGTTGCGCATCCCGAGCCTATATTCTGGTGCGGGTTCGAAGGAGGCATCCATGAGATAGGGCGTGATAGGGAGGGTTTCGCGTTCGATAATGAACGGCCGCGCCATAGTGTCCATATTGATCCTTTCAGTATCGCGTCCCGTCTCGTTACCAATGCCGAATACCTGGAATTCATGGCCGATGGCGGGTATGAACGGCCCGAATTATGGCTTTCCGACGCGTGGGATCATGTTTGCCAGAACGGATGGTCGGCGCCTCTCTACTGGGAGGAGACGGAGACAGGCTGGAGGGAATTTACTTGCCGCGGCATGTCCATCCTGAATCCCGATGCGCCGGTCTGCCACGTGAGCTTTTATGAAGCTGATGCATTTGCGCGATGGGCAGATGCACGGCTGCCCACGGAGTTCGAATGGGAAGTCGCTGCCGGCTCAACCGGGCATTCGGCCGAATCGGCGGACCATCCCGGAAACATGCTGGAGAACAGTGTCTATCACCCGGTGTCTGCAGGCCCGGCTGATCGCCTGCAAAGCAAGCTCCAACAAGTCTTGGGCGATACATGGGAATGGACCGCCAGTCCTTACGCGCCTTATCCCGGATATCGCCCGCCAGCGGGCGCGGAAGGCGAATACAACGGAAAATTCATGTGCAATCAGATGGTATTGCGCGGGGGGTCCTGCGTTACGCCGCGCTCCCATATACGGGAATCCTACCGTAATTTTTTCCCGCCACACATGCGGTGGCAATTCTCAGGTATAAGATTGGCCCACGACGGAGCAGCATCATGATCAGGCCGGAACGTTATATCGTCCCCCCACCGGGCCACGTCCCGCCGCCGGATGCCGCAATCGCGGACGCCGTATTGGAGGGGTTGTCGCGCACACCAAAAAGTTTGCCGCCGAAATTGCTCTATGATGCCCAGGGATCGGCGTTGTTCGAACAGATCACGTGTTTGCCCGAGTATTACCCCACGCGAACTGAAGCCGCGATACTCACGACCTACGCGGATGATATATGCGCCCGGCTGGGCCGCAACGTTTCCGTAGGCGAACTCGGTGCCGGAACGGCGACCAAGACGCGCATACTTCTGCACTCCTTGCTGCAGCGGCAGTTCAGGGTGGATTATTTTCCGCTCGATGTTTCCGATGCGGCCCTGCAGTTAGCCAGGGACGAGGTGGAGGAAGCATTCAGCGCGGTGAAGGTGCACCCTCAGGTGGGCGACTTCGAGGACCTCTCCTTTCTCGAACGCCAGAGCCGGCCGCGACTGGTTTTATACATCGGCTCCAGCATTGGCAACCTCGAACATGAAGAAGCCGTCATACTGCTGCAGAATGTGGCGCGCCATCTGTCGCAGGGAGACCGGCTGCTCCTTGGCGTGGATCTCGTGAAGGAGACCGATGTCCTCCAGGCGGCCTACAATGACAGCGCAGGGATCACCGCGATGTTCAACAAGAATCTTCTTGAAAGGATCAATCGAGAACTGGGCGGTCATTTCGAAACGGACATGTTTCGCCATGTCTCGTTCTGGAATGAAGCCGCTTCCCGGGTTGAACTGCATCTGGAAAGCACGCGTCCGCAATCCATTCGGGTGGATGCGCTGGATACCACCCTGGCCTTCGCTCAGGGCGAACGAATTCACACCGAGAACAGCTACAAGTATACCGTCGGGCATCTCGAGGAGCTTCTGCGATGCGGCGGCTTTGAAGTCGAGCACATATGGATGGATCCTCGTCGCTGGTTCGCAGTAAGCCTGGCCGTGATAACATAGCGCAGATTTCAACATCGCTTCACCTGGCTGAGCACATGGAAAAAACGTTGTCCCCTCCCCTTTGAGCCGGCACGACAGCCCCTCATCCCATACCCATGAAACGAGAGTCCAGGCAGATCGCTACCCAGCCCGTATCGGAGTCGGACACGGGCAAGCGGAAAGAAAGCGATGTTTGAATGGATAACCAGTCCGGAAGCGTGGATAGCGCTCGTGACGCTGACCACGCTGGAAATCGTACTTGGCATAGACAACATCATTTTCATTTCCATTCTGGTGGGGCGGCTTCCGGAAGCGCAGCGCGCCTTCGCCAGAAGAGTGGGGCTCAGCCTTGCCATGGTGAGCCGGCTCGCCCTCCTGTTTTCGATATCATGGGTCATGGGACTTACCAAGCCCTGGTTCACAATACTCGGCAATTCGATTTCGGGGCGCGACGTGGTGCTGATTGGCGGCGGCCTGTTCCTGCTGTTCAAAGCGACTCATGAAATCCATAACAGCCTGGAAGGGGCAGCGGAAGAAGGCAAGAACATAATCGTCACCAGCCTGGGAATGGTCCTGCTGCAGATCACGGTGCTGGACATCGTGTTTTCCCTGGATTCGGTCATCACCGCGGTCGGCCTGGTCGACCATGTGGCGCTGATGGCGATCGCCATTATTCTTGCCGTGATCGTCATGCTGATTGCGGCCAAACCCATCGGAGATTTCGTTGAAAGCCATCCGACCATCAAGATCCTGGCGCTTTCGTTCCTGATCCTGGTCGGCGTGACCCTCATCGTCGAGGGCTTCGACGTGCACGTACCGAAAGGGTATATTTATTTCGCGATGGCATTTTCGGTCAGCGTGGAATTCCTGAATCTGCGCATGCGGAAAAAGATAACGGAACCGGTCAGGCTGCATCGGCGCGTGGACGGCATTGAATAAGCGCCCTCCGCTGTCCCGCTGATGCTTGACTGGCGAGAAGGACAGCCGTTTTCCTCCCGGTTCGGCGATATCTATTTCTCAAGCGATTCCGGGCCGGCAGAAAAACGTCACGTTTTTCTGCTGGGGAATCGGTTGCCAGAGCGTTTTGCCTCGCTATCGAGCGGAGAAACATTTTCCATTGGCGAAACCGGGTTCGGCACGGGACTGAGTTTTTTATGCGCCTGGCAATTGTTCGAAGCACATGCGGCATACCGGAGCAGTCTTGATTTTTTCAGTATCGAAAAGTATCCGCTCAGCGAAACCGAACTGAACAACACGCTGTCGCTCTGGCCGGAGTTGAGGAAATATACTGCTGAGCTTATCAGGCGCTGGCGCCGCCGGATACCCGGCTCGAACCGGTGGCTTTTCGCCGATGGCCGCGTACGCCTCACGCTGGTGATCGGCGATGTGCTCGAGGCGCTGCCCGAAATCGAGGATCGCATCGATGCCTGGTTTCTCGATGGTTTTTCCCCTGGGCTCAACCCCGAAATGTGGACGCAGCAGGTCTTTGAAGGCATTGTGCACGCATCCCGCCAGGGCGCGACGTTTGCCACCTATACCTGCGCAGGCAATGTCCGCCGCGGTCTGGAGCTGTCCGGTTTTTGCGTTGCCAAATCGCCGGGCTTTGGTCGCAAGCGCGAGATGCTGCAGGGCTGTCTCCCCGGTTCGCGCTCATCACGGCCTGCCCCCGCTTCGGCGATCGTACTGGGCGGCGGGGTAGCTGGCTGCGCAGCAGCTTCGGCCCTCGCCATACGGGGCGTCGCCGTTACCCTGATCGAGGAGAGATCCAATCTCGCAGGCGCAGCCTCCGGCAATCCGCGTGGCATACTGCACGCCCGCCTGAGCGCGGGCATGAATCCATTGCACCGTTTCGTGC
>CAZYYR010000196.1:3429-4693 GCA_964651465.1 uncultured Nitrosospira sp. | reverse complement strand
AGCTGACGCGCCACTCCAGATCCCAGGAGTGGCGTTTTTACATCCGCAAGAGGCTATCGTCGTATAATCGGGGGGCGTTAGTCCTCGTTTGGCGCTTCGACGATGACGATTTCAATTGTCCTGCACGTACGCTGTCACAAAATTGTAATATTGACATCATATTATGTAGGGCACTTCAGAACGATCCTCTCACAAATGCAGTTGCCTGCCGCCGTATCGCCTATCGATAAAGTCCATCAGTCCGGTAAGCTCGGGTATAACTACAGCCGCCATCTCGGCGAGCGTTTCATCGAGGGTTTATTGTTCCTGATGGCGTTCGTATCGGTTGTCATTACCCTGGCAATCGTCGTGATGCTGGTCAAGGAATCGCTGGTGTTTTTTGAACACGTTCCACTATGGGAGTTTCTTACCGATACCCAGTGGACGCCTCTGTTCGATGATGCCCACTACGGTATCCTTCCACTTGTTTCAGGTACCGTCGTAAGCTCCGCCGTAGCCTTGCTCATTGCCATCCCGATGGGCACAATCACTGCAATATACCTTTCGGAATTCGCTCCTTTTACCGTGCGGGAGATAGCCAAGCCATTTCTCGAACTGCTCGGCGGCGTGCCTACGGTAGTGTACGGTTATTTTGCGCTGCTGTTCGTCACTCCGCTGCTGCAGAAAATATTTCCCGAACTGCCGGGCTTCAATCTTTTATCGGCCGGACTGGTGATGGGTATCATGATCATCCCCTATGTCAGCTCCATGGCGGAGGATGCGATGCGCGCCGTCCCCATGCACCTGCGGGAAGGGTCCTATGCCATGGGCGCTACCCGCTTTCAGACCGCGATCAAGGTGGTCATGCCTGCGGCATTCTCCGGCATCGCCGCGGCGTATATCCTGGGCATTTCCCGCGCAGTCGGGGAAACCATGGTTGTGGCGGTGGCAGCCGGCATGCAGCCAAATCTTACCTGGAACCCGATGGAGCCCGCCGCAACCATTACGGCCTATATCGTGCAGGTCAGCCTGGGGGATCTGCCCCACGGCAGTATCGGCTACCAGACGATATTTGCCGCCGGGCTTACACTGCTGCTGCTGACGCTGGCATTCAATATTCTTGGACATCTCTTGCGCAAACGCTACCGTGAAGTGTATTGATGCCCGATACCGGCTCGACACGATCGCAGTCATCCAGGTTGTTCCATTCATTCATTGCCTTTCCCTTTCGGCAGACGCACACAGGCGATCTTTCCGGGCTGATCGATGAGAAACGATAAAGACC
>CAZYYR010000196.1:0-3329 GCA_964651465.1 uncultured Nitrosospira sp. | reverse complement strand
GGCAGACGCACACAGGCGATCTTTCCGGGCTGATCGATGAGAAACGATAAAGACCTGAGCGAGATTCGTGCGGTCATCGCACGCCACAAGCTCGGAGACCTGATTTTTCTGATCACGGGCGTGCTTGTCCTGATGATTTCCATACTGACATTCATTGCCCTGTTTCTACATATGCTGACCGAGGGTTTGCCCCGGTTGTCGTGGGATTTTTTCACATCCTTCCCGTCACGCCGTCCTGGGTCGGCCGGTATCCTGTCCGCATGGGTCGGCACGACCCTGGTCATGGTGGTGACCGCGGTGGCCGCTGTACCCATGGGCGTCGGCGCGGGGGTCTACCTGGAGGAATATGCCCCCAAGAATATCCTGACGGAAATCATCGAGATCAACGTCACCAACCTGGCGGGCGTTCCCTCCATCATTTACGGCCTTCTGGCACTGGGTCTGTTCGTCCATCAGTTCGGTTTCGGCCAGAGCATCCTTTCCGCGGGTCTGGCACTGGCGTTGTTGATCCTGCCCATCGTCATCGTGGCGACACGGGAGGCAATTCGCGCCATTCCCGTGACGATCCGGGAAGGGGCTTACGCATTGGGCGCAACCAAATGGCAAACGGTTTTCGATCACCTGCTCCCATACTCCGCAGCGGGTATTCTGACGGGGGTCATCATCGGCCTGGCCCGCGCAATCGGCGAAACCGCACCGATCATTACCATCGGTGCGCTGACTTTCATTGCTTTCCTGCCTCCGTCTCCCATCAAGGAGGATTTTCCTTTTTTCTCGTTTGAATGGTTGATGGCACCTTTTACCGTCATGCCCATCCAGATGTTCAATTGGGTATCCCGTCCGGAAGAAGCGTTCCAGGTCAACGCCGCTGCCGCAGGTCTGGTGCTCGTGCTGATGACCCTGGCCATGAATGGACTGGCCATTTACCTGCGCTATCGCATGCGAAAGAATCTCAAATGGTAGATCCTTCTTCCCAGAACCCAGCAGGAGGACCGGTGTCGTCCCCCTGCAAATCCGAAGTCAGGAACCTCAGCTTTTATTACGGAGCGTTCTCTGCACTCAAGAACATCAATATGGTCCTGCCCGAAAAACAGGTCACGGCACTGATCGGTCCCTCGGGCTGCGGAAAATCCACGTTTCTGCGCTGCTTCAATCGCATGCACGACCTTTATCCCGGCAATCGCTACGTGGGCGATATCATCCTGCATCCGGACAATGTCAACATCCTGTCGCGCAGCGTGGATCCCATCGAGGTGCGGATGCGTATCAGCATGGTATTCCAGAAGCCCAATCCTTTTCCGAAATCCATCTATGAGAATGTTGCGTATGGCCTGCGGGTGCGGGGCGTCAGGCAGCGTGCCATACTGGATGAAAAGGTGGAGCACGCCCTGCGCGGCGCTGCGCTGTGGGATGAAGTGAAGGATCGCCTGCACCAGCTTGCCTATAACCTTTCAGGAGGACAGCAGCAGCGTCTCTGTATCGCGAGAGCGCTTGCCACCGATCCCGAGATCCTTTTGTTCGACGAACCCACCTCCGCACTCGATCCCATTGCCACCGCCAGCATCGAGGAACTGATTGCCGATCTGAAAGACAAGGTGACCATACTGATCGTGACGCACAACATGCAACAGGCTGCGCGGGTCTCGGATTACACGGCCTACATGTATCTCGGCGAGGTGATCGAGTTCGATGTGACCGACACCATCTTCATCAAACCTAAAAACAAGCAGACGGAAGATTACATCACCGGCCGTTTCGGCTGATCCGCGGTTGCGGCGCATTCGCTCGAATATCCGGAGCCATCACTGCGGCTGACATCGCGTACCGGCGCACACAGCCGATAGCGATCCTGTGCCTCCCACCCTCCCACCCTCCAATCCTCCAACCGTCCAACCGTCCAACCGTCGTCGGCCCCATCTGGATCGATCCATCCGATCCCGGCCCGGTGCTTTGCCGTGCAGCACTTCGCAATTGACCCCGTATTCATTCACGGGTAACATTCGCAGGTTTGAAATTCAAGCGTCCAAGAGTCTATATTCATGGCGATACGTCGTAAGCTAGTGGCGGGTAACTGGAAAATGCATGGCGATGCGCTGCAGAACCAGGATTTACTGAATGCAGTGATCGCGGGAACGGGAGCGTTGACCGCGGTGGACATCGCCGTTTGCGTTCCTTATCCCTATCTCGCCCAGGCCCGCTCCGTGCTGCATGCCACGCCTGTTTCCTGGGGAGCCCAGAACGTGAGTCAGCATGAGAAGGGCGCATACACAGGCGAGGTCTCCACGGTCATGCTGACGGATTTCGGTTGCCGCTATGTAATCGTGGGGCATTCGGAACGGCGCGCGCTCTACGGCGAGGACAGCCGGACGGTGGCGCTCAAGTACAGGGCGGCGCAGGCTGCCGGCCTGATCCCGATCCTGTGCGTAGGCGAGACGCTGGACCAGCGCGAAGCGTCCATCACCGAACAGGTGGTGGCGGAACAGTTGGATGCAGTCATCGAGCTGGCAGGAATCGATGCACTTGCCGCATCGGTCCTCGCCTATGAGCCCGTATGGGCAATCGGTACCGGCAAGACTGCGACACCGGCGCAAGCGCAGGAGGTGCACAAATTCATTCGCGACAGGATCGCTGCTAGCAATTCCGGCGCGGCTGCAGGACTGCAGATCCTGTATGGCGGCAGCGTCAAGGCGAGCAATGCGGCTGAGCTGTTTGCCATGCCGGATATCGATGGTGGACTGATCGGTGGCGCCTCACTCATTGCGGATGAATTCATCTCCATCTGCAGCGCTGCAGTAAACTGAATCGAATCGGAACCTCACAGGGTAGATCGTGGAATTATTCATCTGGATACTGCATGTGGCATCGGCGGTGGGCGTCATTGTCCTGGTGCTGCTGCAGCACGGAAAGGGCGCAGATATGGGTGCCGCTTTTGGCAGTGGGTCATCGGGAAGCCTGTTCGGTGCCAGCGGTTCGGCCAACTTTCTGAGCAGAACGACCGGGGTGCTTGCTGCGGTGTTTTTCATGACCAGCTTGGGTCTTACCTATCTTTCCACCAACAGGACCGAGAGCGGCGGGGTGATGGACAAGGTGGTGCCGGTCCAGTCCGCCAAGCCCTCCCAGCCTCCCAAGCCCTCTGAGCCCGAAGAGACTGCACCGGCAGCGCCACCTGGGGGTGAAGGAATGTCCAGGGCAACTGAAGTACCGGAGTAGGCAATCTCGGGCTGGTTGAACAATTGATGGAAGCTGCGTTCTAACCAGATCAAGCTTCAGACTGGAACTCAATTAAGTCGCCGACGTGGTGGAATTGGTAGACACGCCGTCTTGAGGGG
>CAZYYR010000195.1:0-4731 GCA_964651465.1 uncultured Nitrosospira sp. | reverse complement strand
GACATCCGCGGCGAACAGCATCAACTGGCGGTCCGGGTAGATAATAGCACCTCGCTTGGTCACCACCCCCACGCGGTCGCCATCCCCATCGAAGGCAAGCCCTATTTCGGCATCGCCGGTTTCCAGGACCCGGATCAGGTCGCGCAGATTATCCGGCACGGATGGATCGGGATGGTGATTGGGAAACGTCCCATCCACGTCGCAAAACAGCTCCGTCACTTCGCACCCCAGCCTGCGATACAGATCAGGCGCGTACCGGCCGGGAACGCCATTGCCGCAGTCCACCACAATCTTCATGGGGCGTGCAAGCCTGACATCGGCGACAATGCGCTGGAGGTAGGCTTCCGCGATATCATGCTTGCGGTAGCTGCCTGCGCCTTCCGCAAGATCATTGTTTTCCAGGCGTAGCCGCAATGCCTGTATCGCCTCCGCCGCGAGCGTTTCGCCGCCCAGCACCATTTTCAGCCCGTTGTATTCGGAGGGATTGTGGCTTCCGGTCACCATTACACCGGAGTAGCCGGACAGCATGTGGGCAGCGAAATAGAGCATGGGCGTCGCCACCATCCCGACGTCTATCACATCGATACCGCTTTTCTGCAACCCCTCCGCCAGCGCCTGGGCCAGTTCCGGACCGGACAGCCGCCCGTCCCGGCCTATCGTGATCGATGTCAGCCCGCGCGTCCGCGCCTCGGAACCAATGGCCTGGCCGATCGCCGTGACGATTCCGGCGGTCAATGTCTCATTGAAGATGCCCCGGATATCGTAGGCCTTGAATATTTGCTGCGGAAGTGTATGCATGAGATCGGTGTATCAGTTTTCGATGTTCCGGACGGGCCCAGCCGGATTGAAAGGCATGCTGACACGCCTCACGCTTGGCGCTTCGCCGCTATGCATGACGTATCAGTGGTGCCCTGCCCCGGCTCCCCCCTTGAGGAGGTATCGGGTCCCGCAGTATGGACACTGGGCTTCGCCCGTGTCCGTTATGGGCAGAAAGACGCGCGGATGCGAATTCCACAGGAGCATGGATGGCATGGGGCAATGAAGCGGCAAATCATCGGCAGTCACTTCGATGTGGCTTTCCGTGTTGGCGACGGCAGGATTCTGCATGGACGGGTTCCTTCGTTTCAGCGTTCGTCAATCAGGTGTGATCATTCCACATGACTGAGCCAGTTGGCATGCTCCTCGCTCCTCCCGCTGGCGCAATCGAAAAACAGGTCCTGCAGCTTGCGGGTGATGGGACCACGGGTTCCGCTACCGATACTGCGGTTGTCCAGTTCGCGAATCGGCGTCACCTCTGCGGCCGTTCCGGTAAAAAAAGCCTCATCGGCGCAGTAGACTTCATCGCGCGTGATTCGCCTCTCGATCACCGGAATCCCCATTTCCCCGGCAAGCTCGATGATGGAAGCCCGCGTAATCCCCTCCAGGCAGGAAGTCATGTCCGGCGTATAGATCTTCCCATGCTTCACGATGAATATGTTTTCACCCGCCCCTTCCGCCACATAACCGTCGACGTCGAGCAGCAGGGCTTCATCATAGCCGTCGGTGGCGACTTCCTGATGGGCCAGTATCGAATTGGCGTAGGTCGTGACCGACTTGGCACGACACATGTTCACATTGACGTGATGTCTTGCAAATGAAGAGGTCTTGACCCGGATGCCATTTTCCAGCCCCGCCGCCCCGAGGTATGCCCCCCACGGCCAGGCTGCGATGGCGACGTGCACCGAGAGGGTCGTGGCCGAAATACCCATGGCTTCCGAACCGTAGTAGACAATGGGCCGGATATAGCATGATTTCAGACCGTTCAGCCTGACCATGTCGCACTGCGCACGCATCAGCTCAGCTTTGTCATAAGGCATTTTCATCATGAAGATGTGTGCCGAGTTGAAAAGGCGGTCTGTATGCTCCTTCAGGCGGAAAATCGCCGGCCCCCGCGACGTTTCATAGGCGCGCAAGCCCTCGAATACCCCCATGCCATAGTGCAGGGTATGGGTGAGCACGTGAGTGCTGGCGTCGCGCCACGGAATGATCTCGCCATCGCTCCAGATAACGCCGTCGCGGTCAGCCATGGACATACGGAAAACTCCCGGAAGGTAACTAAACCTGCGTATTCTAGCGCATTTTCCGTCACAAAACGAACACGCGCAGAACGTGCGCAGCATGCCGGCATGGACATGCAAGGCATAGTCCTTATCCGCCCTCCGGAGAAGAGCCGAACACTTCCTGCCATAACCGCAGCACCGCCTCACGCTCGTCTTTCAGGCAAGCCATGTCGACCCGCGCAAACTTCTGGGAAGCGGCGCCCGCCGGGCCCAGCCCGGCGAGATCGGGATCCCCGCTCAATCGCAGCCGATGCTGGGTACGCCGGAATTCGCGATAGGCGGCAAGCACTCGCTCCGCGGAAGCCGGCTCGATGAGTCCCAGCCTGCCGGCAAGCCGCAAGAGGCCGATATTTCCGATATTGGCCGTCAGTGCCTCGTGATCGCAGGCATGGCACAGAACCAGATACTGCACGATGAACTCGACATCGACGATACCGCCGCAATCGTGCTTGACATCGAACAACCCACTCCCATTGGGATGCGCATCCCGCATTTTCTGCCGCATTGCCAGCACTTCATGCCTGAGCGGCACCGGCTCCCGCCTTTGACGCAGGACGCTCTCCCGAATATGCTCGAACGCGGCTCCCGCAGCACGATCCCCTGCTGCGAAGCGCGCACGGGTCAGCGCCTGGTGTTCCCACACCCATGCCTGATTCCGCTGGTATTCATCGAACGCCTGAATGGAACTGACCAGCAGTCCGCTGCTGCCGTCGGGACGCAGGCGTAAATCGGTCTGATAGAGCAGGCCGGCCGACGTGTAGCCGGTCAGCCATGAGTTGATTCGCTGGCTCAGCCTTGCGTATATTTCCGGCGCATCAGGGTGGGTATCGTCGTAGAGAAAAATGATGTCGAGATCCGACGCATAGCCCAGTTCTTTCCCGCCCAGTTTACCGTAGCCGATGATGGCGAAAGCCGGCAGGTCTCGATGCCTGTTCCTCAATCCGGACCAGGCAAGCTGCAACACCGTCTCCAGCACCAGATCCGCAAGGTCGGTCAGGTGGTCGCTCAAGGTTTCGAGGGGCAACGACCCCTCTACGTCCTTGGCCAGCAAACGAAAAATATGGGCATGATGGAAATGCCGCAGCACATCCATTTGCTGCTCGATGTCATTACCACCCCCCGGTCCGCGCGCGTCATTCAGCTGTTGTGCCAGCTTTGCTTTCGAGAGGAGCCAGCTGGATCCTTCCTCATCGCCGACGGGATTGAGCAGCTCATCCAGCAGGATGGGGTGGCGGCACAGATAGTCGACGGCCCACTGGCTTGCGCCGACAAGCCTGGCTACCCGTTCCAGGGCCAGCGGATATTCCCGCAGGAGTGCGAGATAGGCAGCCCGGCGGCTGATGCTTTCCAATAATTGCAGAAGCCGCCCCAAGGTTACGTCCGGAGAACCGGAACTGGCTGCCCCTTCGATCAGGGCCGGTACAAGCGCATCGAGCCGTTTCTTGCTGGACGCGGGCAATTGCCGGTAACGCGCGCCCTGACGAAATTCCTGCAGCCGCCCCAGGCTTTTTTCCGGGCATGCAAAGCCCATCGAGGCAAGCCGGGTAACGCCCTCGCGCCGAATTCCATCATCCTCTTTTGCCGCCCACAACCAGGCAAGAGAATCCCGGGCTTCCGATTCCCGAGGTGGAGCGAATATCCTGTCGAAATGACTGCCGACGTTGCGGCGGTGGCAGTCGAGCTGCTGCAGGAATTCATCATACGAGGAACATCCCATGGAAATCGCCACCAGCAGCCGGTCAGCGGGATTTTCGGGGAGCATGTGGGTCTGCTGGTCATCGAAATACTGGACGCGATGTTCGAGCCTGCGCAGGAAGCAGTAAGCATCCCACAGTTCCGCGACGGCGCTCTCAGGCAGATGCCGCTTTTCACCCAGTAATCGCAATGCCCGTAAGGTAGGACGGATGCGGAGATCGGAATCCCGTCCACCGCGAATCAGCTGGAAGACCTGGGCGATGAACTCGATCTCGCGGATGCCGCCTGGCCCAAGCTTGATGTTTCCATGCATCTCGCGCCGCTGCACTTCCTGGCGTATCTGCGCATGCAGACCGCGCATGGATTCATAGGCGCCGAAATCCAGATACTTGCGAAACACGAATGGCTGCGCGATCCGTTCCGTAAGCATGGCGCTTTCCGCGGCAGGGCCTGCGATGACGCGGCTCTTGATCCATGCATATCGCTCCCATTCGCGCCCCTGCGCGACAAGATATTCTTCCAGCATGGCAAAGCTCATGGCCAGCGGCCCGCTTCCACCATAGGGGCGCAAGCGCATGTCCACCCGAAAGACATATCCGTCCTGTGTCATGTCGTTGAGGGTGGCGATCAGCTTACGTCCGAGGCGAACGAAATAATCCTGGTTGGCAATGGATCGATAACCGTCGGTTTGTCCCTCTTCGGGATAGACGAAAATGAGATCCACATCCGACGACACGTTGAGTTCGCCCCCCCCCAGCTTACCCATGGCGATCACCAGCAACTCCTGGATACTTCCATCCGCGCTTTTCGGCAGTCCGAAACGCCCGGAGTCCCTCAGCCACGACTGATGGCGTTCGAGCGCGAAGCGGATTGCAAGCTCCGCGAGATCGGTCATGGTCACCATGACTTCGGCCAGATCCGCCATACCGCCCAGATC
>CAZYYR010000194.1:0-4793 GCA_964651465.1 uncultured Nitrosospira sp. | reverse complement strand
GGAAAATGAAGAGGTTATGAGAATAGCCCCCATGCACTCCGCCCCCGCACCCATCCGTATCCTGCTGGTCGACAGCCATCAGATTGTCCTTTGGGGGCTTGAAAAACTCATCGGCAGCGAATACCCGCGGATGGAAGTCGTCGGCAAGGCGGATAACCGCGAAGATGCACTGAGGCTGGCGAAAGAGGGCAGCCCCGATATCGTCCTGCTCGACCTCTACCTCGGCAAGGTGTCCAGTATCCAGCTGATTTCCAGCTTGCTGAAAACGGCCGGTTTTCACGTCATCATCTTCAGCGAGGTCCACGACGAGGCCGCCACCGACGAGGCTGTATTCCAGGGCGTACGCGGAGTGGTTTACAAGGAGCAGCCCACGCCGATCATCCTCAAGGCGATCCAGAAGGTTCACGACGGCGAGCTGTGGCTTCCCCGGAGGACCGTGGGCCGCGTCCTGACCAGCTTCGTGCGCATGGAGCAGAAGGCTCCCCGCGACCCCATGGCTGAAAAAATCGTCATGCTGACACGCAAGGAATGTGCGATAGTCAGCGCATTCGCGAACGAGGCCGGTGCCTCGAACAAGAAGATCGCAAACACGCTGGGCATCAGCGAGCAAACCCTGCGCAATCACCTCACCTCGATTTTCGGCAAGCTGGGCATCAAAAACCGCTTCGATCTCTTCCTGTTCGCCCAGCTCCATCATCAGCGCCTTCACATCGGGCCGCTACGAGCCGCAGCCCATGTCGCCCCTCCTGCACAATGACTGAGATACCAGGCCGGGACGGATGTACTGATTTCACTTCCGGAAGTCCGGTACAAATCTCTAGCTCAACAGAGACAACCCTCCTATAGCACATCCTTTTGCCGTGGGCAATAATCTGCGGCGCGTCAGACTTCCTGCACGCTCTTTCCCGATCGACGCCCGTGATCGGGTCGGCCTGCATCCACGCTGACCAGCATTCATCTCGATCGGCTATCCAGCAGTTCGATACCGTCACCGTATCCGATCCGGCCTTGCGCCGTACGCATGCTCAATGCTTGACGCTTGATGTCGGGCATCTTGGAGAGGAGTTTTTCAATAATGATAAATGATTATTGTGCCGACAACGGAATCGTCCGCCATGGCCGGCGTGCCCCAGCCATTCGGCGATCTGCACGCTCGCTGTTGAAACCGGCGATCACGCTTCTGCTGTCGATCGGGATGCTGCTGGGAGCGCCGGTCCAGAGTATCGGCAGCGACACCTTTCATTCCGATGGGAATGGAAAGGACCGGACGACCATCAAAGTAAAAGCAGACGCCGGCAAAGGGCACTCTGCTTCACGAAATAAGGGATCCAAGCACCACATCGAGATGGTGGCGGAAGAAATCGAGGACGGTCTGCTCGCCTACCGCATGGTCTCGCACCGGATCGACAGTGTGGACATCACGTCCCGCTACAGCCCGCAGGCGACGATTCCAGGGCCGACGATCGTGCTCACGGAAGGAGATACGGTCAGATTGACCATCCGCAATGCGGTGAGCACTCATCCCACGCAGCAGATCAGTGTGCACGTGCATGGAGTTCATTACACCATCCTGAGCGACGGAACCCTGAAGATCATCAACAGGGTGGAGGATGAAGGCGCCTATCCTCCGGAGGGGCATAGAGGGTATTTTTATACTTACCTGTGGGATGTCGCACCCGGTACTGCCGGCACCTGGCCATACCATGACCACAATTTCGAAACCCACAACGGTTCCGAAGACCGCGGACTCTTCGGCACGGTGATTGTCAATCCGGCATCCGGCTTGGTCATGGCAAGCAACGGCACTCGCATCTCGAGCGTGCCCATCAAGGACATCCGTAAGGACTACGTGCTGTACCTGGCCGACGACGCATTCTGGGGAATGGAGATAGACAGCGCCAGCAAGCGGCAGACGCCGCTCGGGGTCAATCCCGCACTGACGGCAGGCAGCGGCGATCATGTGCGATTCCATCTCATCGCAATGGGAACCTACCTGAACCGCTTCCGCCTCGAAGGCTATCGCTGGGTTGATCCGGGCACGACGCAGCTGATTCAGGCAAAGAACATCGGCCCCCTCGAGAACCACGCATTCACCATCAAGGCCCTTGGCAGCGCGAACTACGTCAACGAGAACTTCTCCCGCAGGCTGATGGGCATGAGAGGCAGCTTCAATGTCACCCACGGTGGTCGCTGAAACCAGCAGACACAAATCAAGACAAGAGGAAGATATCAAATGAGCAAATACCGATGTATTCCCAAACCTGGAACTTTCGTGGCGGCAGGGGTCGTACGCCTGCTGTGTGCTGCGATGCTCCTGTTCGCCCCGTGCGCAGGCTGGGCAGCGACCCACAACCTGGCCCTGACGGCTGAGATACTGCCGAACGGGCAATACGGCTACAAATCGGGAGACGGGCAGGCGGTCATCCCCGGCCCGACCCTGTTCGTCAGGCAGGGAGACACCGTGCAGGTCACGATGACCAACAACACGGACAAGGCGGTGGGCTTCAAGGTGGCGGGTCTTTCCACCCGGAGCGCGGCACAGGCGTCCCCGCATGGCGGCACACTGAGCTACTCTTTCATCGCGGCCAAGACCGGGGCTTATCCGTATTATGGCGAGGGGCAGGAGCTGCTCGGCCTGTTCGGCGCGATCGTAGTCGATCGGCCGGATGGAAAGGCGGAACGCTTCGTCGATGACGACGGCAAGCTGAAGTCGATCGATGTACGTCAGCTTGACAAGCAGTATGTGCTGTTCATGATCGGCTCGACCTTCTGGGCAACGGAGATCTCCAAAGCCGGCGCCGAGAGACCTCTCTGGACCAATCCGGTTCTCGGCGCGGTCGAGGACGACATCGTCAGATTCCATATCCTGTCGCTCGGGCCCGGCCACACCTTCCACCTGCATGCTCATCGCTGGCTGGAGCCGGGAACCAACAGCGTCATCGACACGAGGCTGATGAACGACATTGCCGACAGCCATACGTTCACCGTCAAGGCCGGTGCTGGCGTGGGGGCAGGTAGCTGGCAGTATCATTGTCATCTGTTTTCCCACATGGAAGCAGGCATGCACGGCAGTTTCAGGGTCGACTCCGCGCGCGGTCATGGGGACCAGGCTGGCCGAAGCATCGCCGGCGCTTCTCCTTATGGCGCCATTTTCCCGAATTCCAGCACCGAGCCCGGTCTCGTCACCTTCGTGATTTCGGACGAACCCGGCAGCTGGTTCCGAAGCACGCGCGGAGACGCCCTGATCGGCGCCATCCCCGGAACGGAGGGACGCAGGATCAGTACCCGCTCCCTGGAGGTGATTCCGCCGGGCAGCAGTGTGAATTTCATCATGTCCGATACTCGCACGGTGCACACCATGACCAGCCTGATCTGGCCCGGCGAGGCGGACAACCCCATGAAGGAAGGAGGACATGCACACCATGGAAAGGGGAAGCCGAGAAACCGCGGCCACGTCGCCTCCATGCCCTTCGACCAGAGCAGGGCCTACAAGGGCGGCGGCATCGTCAAGCTGACGGTACCCGGCCTGTACGTGTTCACCTGCAAGGTGCATCCCTACATGTTCGCCGCGGTGATCGTGGATGACCCGGCGACCGATGGGCTGGATCTGGGGGAAACCATCGATCTGGCCACCGGCATCACGGATCTTCCCACCAGCAGCGATCTTGCCACCCGTCTGCTGAGAACGTTCTTCATCGCCACCTCACCTGGCAACTGGCAGAACTATCAGCCCCTTGCTCTCCGGACAGTGACTCAACCCGGCGCGGCCGGCGGGAACAGCACGACCAGGCACACCCGCGAGCGGCCTCTCACTTCCTGGACGCTCACGTATCCTAGTGTATCGGTACGGATCAGCGGTGGAACCGTCGTCAACCTGTCGGACGTTCTGGTCGCCCGCTATGGCAATCATGAAACCCTGGCGGCGCCTCTGCCTCCCACGGCGCCCGGGGTGGGAGAAGTATGGGTCAATACCCAGTTCGAGAAGACGGCCGGCAAGACCAAGCCGGGCACGATCACCGCGATCGACACCACCAGCTGGAACATCATCCGCAAAATCTCGCTGCCGCAGATCAACATGAACAATCCGCATAACATGTGGACCAACCGGGATCAGACTGTGGTATACCAGACGCAATGGTTCGACAACAAGCTGACCCTGATCAACAAGAATACCGGTGCCCTGATCCGGAACATCCAGGTGGGTGAAGCCCCAGCCCACGTGATGACCCGTCCCGATACCGATGACATCACGGTCACCAACAACGGCGAGGATGGGATCTCCTTCATTCCGGCGGGTACGATGCAAGTCAGCAAGATGATCGCCACCCAGAAACCCGGTCAGCTGGCCACGAATCCGCATGGACACTGGATCAGCGCGGACGGCACCCAGGTCGTTACCCCCAACATCTTTACCAACGATGTAGGATTCTATGATCTCGACAGCGAAGCCGTACTGGAGCGCACGCCCACCGGCACGGTACCCGGCGCCCATCCGATCGCCATCGCCATGATGCCCGATTCAAGCAAGTACTATGCGGCGAATCTGCTTCATCACAGCGTGAGCGTCGTCGGCAGGGATGGCACCCTGCTGAAGACCATCGACCTCATCGCGGACTACAACCCTATCGACGGTACGGTTCTGGACCGGGATGGAAACGGAGAAGCAACGGTCGGCATGCTCCCCATCCAGCTGCCGGTTTCGCCCGATGGTCGGGCCGTGGTGGTGGCGACGATGACACCGTCGATCATCATCATCGACACGAAAACCGATACCGTGGCCAAGATGCTGCCTT
>CAZYYR010000193.1:0-4799 GCA_964651465.1 uncultured Nitrosospira sp. | reverse complement strand
GCATGCCCGGGCGTATCATTGGTCACGGAACCGGTCGAATGGAACGCTTCTCTTACCCGGTCCCAGACGGCCTCGCGCAGGAAGCGGCTGTCCTCGATGAGGGCGCCCCGCACGCTGGCATGGCCTTCCCCGGAGAGATTGTTGAATGCCTCCCGCACGCTTGCCTGGTCCGGCAGCCCGACAATGGCTTTATAGACGGGATTGTCCGAGCCCAGTTTTTCCACCGCGTTGCCCGTCGCGCACTGATTGGGCGTATCGACCATGTCGCAGAAGCGCAGCACATCGAGGTAGACGTGAGTGGGGTCGTAGGACAGATCGAGGTTGATCTGCGAGTGTGCCAGGCCATCGAACTTGCCTGTCAGGCCGGTGTTGGCGGCAAGGATGGTGAAGCGGCTCCCCGGCGTATATTCCCCCACCAGCGGAACCACTTCCACCGTGCCGCCCTGGATGTCCGCCAGGTCGGTCACGATCACCTGGTCGCTATGTCCCGCGGCGTCGATATGAACCTGATAGGTGGAACCGTGCAGGTGATGGTAGTTTCCATGCACGACGATCGTGCCCATCCCGTGCCCCTGTCCGTACCCATGCCCCGGCGCGACGGTTCCTGCCACCGCCACCTCCCCCGTCCCCCCGGTGAGTGGTCCCACGTGACCGCTTCCGATCAGGTGGGCATGCGCCAGGACATGCAGGGGACCGCCCAGCGACCCGTGCATAGGCAGGAGTCCGTGCGGGTCCATCGCATGTCCGCCAGATCCGCTGGAATCACCTGCTGGCGCCGTTATTCCGGCTCCCGTTTTTTCCAAAGCTCCGGTTACCGCAAAAATGCCGCTGTAGTCCATCCTGCCCGAGCGGCCGGATGCCGGTTTCGCGTTATGAATGACGTCGCCGCTGAGATTGCTTTTCGTGCCCCCGGCTCCGACCCGGGAGATTCCTTCCGAGATGGGTATTCCGCTGGAACGTGGGCTCTCCTCCGTTGGAACGAGCGAGTCCGCCACGGTATTGCTCAGGCTTCCGCTGCTGCTGATCATGGCAAGAGCGGAATCATTGCCGTCCCTGGAAACGTCCTGTCGGGCTGCAACGGGCACCGCCAGAAACAGCGCCAACGCTGCGGCCCCCAGCCGAGCGTGAACCCGAAGCAGATATCTTCTTCCATCCATGGGCTTGGTATTGGAAAAAAGCGACAAATAGGCTTGCCGCTTTCATATTGCTGGTAGCTGCAGCCACAGCCATCAGCGGGATTTCACTCTTGTGAATTATTTGTTAACTATTTGTTAGCTGAAGGTGAAGTATAGGTGGGGTGTATGTGAAGATTTTGTGAAGGATTAGTGATTAATTCGTCAAGTCACCTATTTATGTGAAGATTTTGTGATTTTTAGGGATTGAAGTAGGCGCGGCGGCTCTGCCGTTCACGCAACACGTGAGCGGTAGAGCCGGGTAATAAAGATTGCGAATGATCCGGATGGGCCCTTATGCATCATCGTCCACCCTTCACGAAGCGTGACCGATACTTTCGCCGGACTATCGATATGTGGTTTTTCTGATTGCCGATCGGCATTCAGGAGAGCGAAGAATCAGGATCCAAAGGGTCATCGAACTGCCTCCCGTTTCGTGAGCCCTCTGCATCCATCTCTGTCCTGGAACAGGCCCTGGTTTATGCGGTTGATCCGGCAAGGGCCTCCTGCAGCTTTTTCTCCTGCTCGGGCGACAGGGAAGTACGGATTACCTTCCCCTGCACGCCTGAAAGTTCGGAGAGAACCTTTTCAGGCTGCACCTTGCGTACGAGTATGAAAAGTGCCGAGGTATCGTTGGGAATGGTCTCGGCAAGCGATTTGATGAAATCGTCATTAATGCCGTAATCGCTCAGGGAACCCGAGAGTGCGCCGGCGCCGATCCCGACGACGCTGCCCGTGACGAATCCCAGAAGCGGATTGAGAAACAGCAGGCCGGCGAGCGTGCCCAGCAAGCTTCCGGAAATGAAACCGGAAGTGGCCCCGGCTGTAACGAGATTGATGCCTTGCTTGAGATGGATTTTACCTGTCTCGTCGCGCACCACGACCACCGCATCCTCGAGGTCGATCAGATACTCCCTTTTGAGCTTCCTCAGCCTAAACAGGACGCGATCGGCTTCTTCGATATTCTTGAATCCCACTACAACGAGCTCGGACATCTATTTCTCCTATTCTTCGGTTAGAAATACGCAAAACCTGCGCCGACTGCTGACGCATACGCACCAGAAGTACGGGGCGGTGCAGAATGCATTCATGAACTGGTAGCAGGTCATACCGGCACTCTGCTTTACGACGGAAACTGTCGGACAGTTTCCGTCGTCTGAAATCTACTGACCCACTATGATTTTGTAATCGAATCGGGGCAGCTTTCTCAGTTTTTCCTTGGTGGCCCCCGGGAGGATCACCTGGGGAACGACCTGTGAGAATCGATGTACGGGGACAGCAACCTTGTAGTCCCCGTAACCCAGAAAGCCTCCCAGATCCACGATAGCCATGACGAGCTTTCCATCCTTGGTAACGATGAAATCGTCGAGCGTCCCTATTTTTTCCTTCGCGTCGTTGTGGACATCCGCATTCCTGAGCTTGGACATGCGCCACCCGTGCGCTATCAGCTCTGTCTCTTCCGCGGAAGCGCCCAGGTTGTCCGCTTCCTGCGCGGCGGCTCCGCCGATCAGGAAAAAGCTGCAAATGGAGGCGATCAGCAATTTGCTCGGGTTCATGTTATTTCTCCTTTTATAGGTTGACGTTCCATCAAGTGAGCAATGAAAAGTGAAAGCGCACGGCATGTGCGCTTTCTGCGATCCGACAGCCCTGCCGGATTGCAGCAGCAGTGGGTGTCAGGATTCTGAGTCCCGCTTCCGGTACAGGGTTCCGTTGTACAAGCCAGGAGGCTTGCTCCTCACCTGGTCCAGGCAGACCTGATTCGCAGTGCATCGGAGGCATAAGAATCGACAAGTTGAACACAGCAATGTTGCACGGCGATGCACGGCAGCGAGTACTTAAAAGAGGTTACTTCACGAAGAAGACTCCTTTTCGGAAAGCGCTTCCGATTCGGCCTCAATTTCGGCGAGCCGATGCTCGATCCGGGTTCTGGTTTCCGGGCCTGCGGCAACCGCCTGCTTCCGGAGGGCTTCGATCTTCGCGTCCGCCTGCTGTTTCAACGTTGCCACCTTGGCTTTTTCGCGTTCCAGCGCGGCCTTCAGTTTGGCTTCGGCAACTTCGATCCTGACTTTCAGGCGAGCCTTGTGATTCTCTTCGGCTAGTTCATGCTCCGCCTTGAGCTCCGAAAGCTCGGCCTTGCGGGCACGGATCTCATTCCGGATCAGATCCTGTTCCACATCCAGACGCCACTGACGAACGACGATCCCGCCCAGTGCTTCCATCTTCAGGTCGAAACCCGCAGTCCAGAACTCGTCGACCTCGGCTACCAGCGCGCTTTTTCCGGATGCAAGATTCCGCGATACCTCCTCGACGAACTCAGTCCCGACTCCGTAATTGAAGGCATCGACCGAGTACCCCAGGAAAGCGCCTCCGGCCGCACCTGCGGCAAGTCCTATCGGCCCTCCCAGCAGACCGATCAGGCCGCCCACGACTGCGCCTACCGCCGTGCCAAAAGGCGCTTCGCCCGTCTCGCCCCTCGCGGAGACCTTGCCGTCCGTATCCTTGCTGATCAGCGCCATTCCATGGATGGCAAGCCTGCCTTCATCCTGAAGCTCCTTCAGAGCCTTTCTGCCCTCGGATGCCTGGTTCCAATCCGGAAAGATCACAACTACAAAATTGCTCATGAATATATCCTTCTGAATTCATTTGATAGAAGGGAATGGTTTCAAGCCTGTATAGGGAGCGAGAAAGAGATTCCATCCTTTTCGGGAAATTCCTTTCACGTAGCGGATCCGCTCAGGGCCTCCTGCAGTCTTTTCTCCTGCTCGGCGGAAAGCGAGGTGCGAAGCACCCTGGCTTTCAAGCCCGAAAGTTCGGCCAGGACCTTTTCCGGTTGCGACTGCCGTATGAGCAGAAAAAGTCCGGATGAATTATTGGGAAAGGTCTCAGCAAGCGACTCGATAAAGTCATCATCGATGCCGTAGTCGGCCAGGGAGCCTGCCAGCCCGCCAGCAGCGGCGCCGAAAGCGCCACCGACTGCAAACCCGATAACGGGATCGAGGAATAGCAGACCCACGAATGTACCCCATAAGGCCCCGCTCAGAAAACCGTCCCTCTTTGCCGCTTTGACGAGATTGCTGCCCTGCTTGACATGGACATAGCCTGTCTCGTCGCGCACCACGACTACCGCGTCTTCTCCATCCAGATACTCCCTGCTCAATATATGAAGTCTGGACAGAACACGGTCGGCCTCCCCCGGATCCTTGAATCCCAATACGATGATATCCGACATCTTCTTTCCTCCTGGACAGGCACTCATGCGGCAGGAAGCCCGTGCAGGGCGAATGCCCTGGCCAGCCATCACATGGCATTGGACTGGTTGAGCATCAGTGGCCCTGCCTGGGCAGGGGCGGCAGGACCAGGATCGCATACAGGCGCCGCGGACAGACTGAGGCGGCAGAGCTTCGAAACAAAGGCTGAGCGTCATGGTCTCTCTGGCAAGACGGCGGTGACGGCATTAACAGCCTGCTACTTCAGGATAGGTGATGGAATTCCGGCTGTCAAAGGCCGCTTCCGTTTTGCCCCTCGCATGGGTGTTCCGGCAAGCGGAAGCGCCTGTCAACACCAGCCTCGGTCCGCCTCCGTCGGAACTTACATGGTCACATAAGTCACATGAGTCACATAAGACCA
>CAZYYR010000192.1:0-4826 GCA_964651465.1 uncultured Nitrosospira sp. | reverse complement strand
GCAACTCTATGCTGGTCCCATCCAGCGTTGTTGCAGCCGTCGTCTTTATGCGCTTAAGCTTCTGCTTTTCCAGTTCGAGCTGGCTCTGACGCAGGCGGTATTCCGACAGGACATGCTCATCAGGATCGACGATGACCACCCCCTGCGTACCATCCACGATAAGCACATCATTGTCGCGGATGAGCCGGCGAGCATGATGCAGCGCCACCACCGAAGGAATGTTGAGGCTGCGGGCGACGATGGCGGTATGGGAGGTGAGGCCGCCCAGGTCGGTCAGGAATGCGGTAAACCAGTACTGCTTGTACTGAAGCACGTCCGCTGGACTTAAGTCGTGGGCAACAAGAATGCTGTCGCCATCACGTTTCTGCGAAGGTGGAATGTAGCCTGGATGTCCCAGCAGAGCCTTGAGGACCCTTTCCACCACCTGGATGACGTCGGTCTTGCGTTCGCGGAGATATGCATCCTCGATCTCCTCGAATTGCGCCATCAGGACTCCCATCTGCTGGGTAATGGCCCACTCGGCATTGCACTGATTCTGGGCTATGTGGGCCTTGGCCGCGGTGGATAGCGTGGGGTCGTCCAGGATCATCCGGTGCAGATCGAGAAAAGCACCGTATTCGGCTGCCGCGGGACCCCCTACAACCGTGGCATGAAGCGCGTCGAGTTCCTCTCTTACTGCTGAAAAAGCCCGATCAAGCCGCAGAATCTCATTGCTGACCTGACCCTGTGGCACGACATGGTGCGCCACCTCCAGCGCGGCGTGAGACGCAAGATGAGCGCGTCCAATGGCAATGCCGCCGGAAACACCCACCCCGTGCAATGCAAAGCTCACTCGCGTTCTCCGAAGCGATCCTCTATGAGTTGAACCAATGCCTGCAACGCTTCCACTTCATCCGCACCCGAGGTTTCGATACCCAGCGTCGCACCCTGATTCGCAGCCAGCATCATGACCCCCATAATGCTTTTGGCATTGACTTTCCGGTCATTCCTCGACAGCCATACATCGCTGCGGTACCGGCCGGCAAGCTGGGTGAATTTTGCGGAAGCTCGGGCGTGCATCCCCAGCTTGTTCAGGATCTTGACCTCTTTATACTGCATATGGGTTCATGAGCCGAGGTGCATCACGCCTTCCTTGCCGCCTGACAAGGCCTTTTCCCCCGCCACAGCCAGTGATTCGTTGCGGTAAGTAAGCGCTCGAACCAGCATCGGCAGGTTGACGCCTGCCAGACATTCAACCTTTCCCGGACTGATCAGCCTGCTGGCAATATTGCATGGCGTGGCGCCACAGATATCGCTCAACACCAACACGCCGTCTCCCTGATCCAGTTCTTCCACCAGCTTCCGCGCCTTGGGCAGAACAATATCCGGATCATCATGAATGGTGATGCTCAAATATGCCAGCCGCTCGGATTTTTTTCCCATTACGTGGTTGGCGCAATGGATAAGGCTGTCGCCCAGGCTGCCGTGAGAGATAAGCAGGATTCCGATCATGGCACGTAGTTATCCGATACACGAGGCAGCGTTTCAACCCATCATTCTTTCGAGCGCATCCATCATCATCCCCGCCACGTTGAAGCCGGTTTGATCGGTGATTTCCCGCATCCCCGTCGGGCTTGTAACGTTTATTTCCGTAAGGAAGTCACCGATCACGTCCAACCCCACCAGCATCAGTCCGCTGTCATTCAATACAGGCCCTACTGCTTCAGCGATCTCGCGATCACGGGAGCTGAGCGGCTGGGCGATGCCAGTGGCGCCTACATTGAGATTGCCGCGGGTCTCGCCCGGCTTTGGAATCCGGGTCAGGGTATAAGGCACAACCTCTCCCGCTATCAGCAGAATACGCTTGTCGCCCTGCGCGATTTCGGAAATATACTGTTGAGCCATGATCGTACGCGTACCATAGTGCGTCAGGGTTTCTATTATCACGCCTATATTATGGTCGGCACGGTGGACCCGGAAAATGCTCGCGCCCCCCATCCCGTCCAGGGGTTTAAGGATGATATCCCCGTGTTCGGCAAGAAAATCCCGGATCAGCGATTCCCGCCGCGTAACCAGGGTAGGCGGTATGTATTGCGGAAATTTCGCGACTGCGAGCTTCTCGTTATGATCCCGCACAGCCCGTGCACTGTTGATGACCCGGGCGCCGCTATTCTCCGCCAGTTCCAGCAGATACGTGCTGTACACATACTCCATGTCGAAGGGAGGGTCCTTGCGCATCAGCACGGCGTCGAACTCATGCAAGAAGACTTCCTCCGGCTCCTCCGCCCGATACCAGCGGTGATCCCCGTCCGTCTTGCCGATCAGCTCCAATCCGCGCCCGAGGCCTGTAGTGCCCCCTGCCTTCCAGGCCAGGTCCCCCTGCTCGAGCGCATAAAGCCGGTGACCCCGGGTCGCCGCTTCCTGCATCATGGCATAGCTCGAGTCTTTATATATCCTGATGGAATCGAGATGGTCGAGTATGAAGGCGAGTCTCATGAATGACGAATCCAGTTATGCTTCATGCATACACACGATGAAAGCAGGACAGGACGATCCTGACGCGGCCCTTCTACCTGCGGCCGCACGGGCTGCTTTCCGGCATGCGTTGCAGTGGAGCGGTTCTCAGTGGAGCGGTTCTGATGGGATATCGGTGGAAAGATTCGATTGTATCCTGCTACGCGACAATCGCCTCGGTCAGCCCCGTACTTTTTTCGAGTTCCTGCGCCGCTGCCAGCAGAGCGAGCCGAGCTATCACGCCGTAAGCATACAAACGGTTCGCCTTGCAGCCCGGCTGTGCTTCCCTGTCCGGCATGAGGCAGGTATCGTCGAAAGCCAGCGGTACGAACTGCATGCCCGGCGCGTTGAGATTCTCATCGATACCGCGGCCGGTGTGTACTCGATAGAACCCGCCCACCACAGAACGGTCTATCATGTAGATTACAGGCTCGGCCACTGCTTCGTTGACCCTTTCGAAGGTATACACGCCTTCCTGCACCATCACTTCCGTTACCTGCAACCCTTCCTTGACTACCGCCATCTTGTTGCGCTGTTTGCGATTGAGAGTGCGAACCTCGTCTCCATCCTTTACGGTCATGATCCCCATGCCATATGTACCGGCGTCTGCTTTCACGATGACAAAAGGGTCCGCCTCGACCCCGTACTGCGCATACTTCTCCTGGATATCGCGCAGGATTTCGTCCACGGTGTTCGCTACACAGTCCTCCCCCTTTTTTTCCCGGAAGTTGATTTTGCCGCAAGCGGCAAAATAGGGGTTGATGAGCCATGAATCGATGCCTATCAGCTCGGCAAACTGACGCGCCACACTGTCATAGGCATCGAAATGCCGGGACTTGCGCCGGGTTGCCCATCCTGCATGAAGGGGGGGTATCACGGTCTGCTCGATATTCTGCAGTATCTCGGGGATACCCGTCGAGAGATCGTTGTTGAGAAGCACGACGCAGGGATCGAAGTCTTCCACATAGACGCGGTTGCCCCTGCGCTGAAGCGGTTCCAGTATCAGCCGGCCGCCGCCGGGGACATCGATTGCAGTTGCCCTGGTGATCTCCGGCAGCAATGTGCCGATCCGGATATCCATGCCCGCATGGCGCATGATGGCGTGGAGTGTAATCAGATTCTGCAGGTAGAAAATATTGCGCGTGTGGTTTTCGGGAATCAGCAGCACGCTGCGCGCGCCGGCACATATTTTCTCGACCGCAACCATCATGGCCTGCACGCACAGTGGCATGAACCCCGGGTTGAGATTGTTGAAGCCACCCGGAAACAGATTGGTATCCACGGGTGCCAGCTTGAATCCGCTGTTGCGCAAATCCACCGAACAGTAAAAGGGAACGGCATGCTTCTGCCATTCATTGCCCAGCCAGCGTTCGATCGAAGGCATGGCATCGATGATGCATCTCTCCAGATCGAGAATCGGGCTGCTCAGCGGGGTGACGAGATGAGGGACCGGCATAGGATAAGAATGTGCGTGATGCGCAAGTACGGGAGTTTGATTGTAACACCAGGCATTGCCTCGCCTGTCGCAGCGCAATGTACCAGAATATCGCAGAGCAGGAAAAACGAGAAAATCAGTCCAGTTCGCTCAGAGTATATAGCGTCAGCTGAAACGAACTCTGGTATTTTTCAGGCAGTGCGGCCATCGCCGTATCCGCCTCTTCCCGGGTGGCATATATTCCATAGGTCACCCGGAACCGCGCCTGGTCGCTGTCGTCATTTATCGTATGGACGTAGATTTCGGATAGATCGACCAGCTTTTGCGCCCGTGCGAGAAACCGCTCCATGCGGTCAGGCTGAATATTGTTCGTCGCAAAAAGCTGTATGGTAATAAAACCCCCGTCGTGTGCAGCCAGCTTTTTTGTAGCCTCGATCCGCTGTTTCAGCAGTCCATACCCCGCCAATCCGACACCGGCAACATGGGCTTGCCGTTGACGCGGATGCTCCTCCGCGGCCGGGTCTTGCTGCGACGAAGCTGATTTTTTCACGGGTTCCGCGGGAGCCGGGGCAGCGGATTTCTTTTCGCCCGGCACCGTCGCCGCCTTTCCGCCGCCGGCGATAGGCGCAGTCGAAGTCGCTGGTGATTTGCCGGCGGCAGCGGACGTGGGGTCCGCAACAGTCGGATGAGGATCCGGGGGTGCGTAAAGGGGGAGGGCAAGAAGGGGTTCAAGGAGCGCCTCAGGCGCGAGCGTCTGCTGCGGGGACCAGGCAGATTTCGCAACGAGATTGACCGGCCTGGGGCGTACCGATTGCCATTCATACACGCCGAACGCGACCGCGCCGACCAGGGATAATACCGCTACCACACCCCCCACGTTCAACAGGACCGACCGCAT
>CAZYYR010000191.1:0-4835 GCA_964651465.1 uncultured Nitrosospira sp. | reverse complement strand
CCTGATCCAATTGTGGCGTGAACCGGCCTTTTCTGAAGAGCGGCTCATTTCCTGTTAAGATTATATTTCACTTGCCTGCTCACAGGCCGGTATCGCGTTAAAGATCAGCCATGCAGATTGGTTCCCACATCCTCAAGAATAATCTCGTCGTCGCGCCCATGGCGGGGGTGACCGATCGCCCCTTCCGGCAGCTGTGCAAGAGCATGGGTGCGGGAATGGCGGTGTCGGAGATGGTCTCGAGCAACTCGCTGCTCTGGGGCTCGGAAAAAACCCGACGCCGTGCCAATCACGAAGGGGAGGTCGATCCCATTTCCGTCCAGATTGCGGGTGCCGACCCGGCGATGATGGCAGAAGCCGCCCGCTACAACGTGGCGCAGGGCGCTCAGATCATCGACATCAACATGGGTTGCCCGGCCAAGAAGATATGCAATGTGATGGCCGGTTCCGCGCTGCTGCAGGATGAGCCGCTGGTCGGGCGCATACTGGATGCCGTGGTTGGCGCGGTCGACGTGCCGGTTACACTGAAGATCCGCACCGGGTGGGATACCCAGCACAAGAACGCGCTTTCCGTCGCCCGTATCGCCGAGAATGCGGGGATACACGTGCTGGCCATCCATGGACGCACCCGCGCCTGTGCGTATACCGGATACGCGGAATACGACACCATTGCTGCGGTGAAGGCCGCGGTCAGGATTCCGGTTATTGCCAATGGCGACATCACCACGCCGGAAAAGGCGAAGCACGTGCTTGAATATACCGGGGCCGACGCCATCATGATCGGCAGGGCGGCGCAGGGGCGTCCCTGGATATTTCGCGAGATCAGCCATTACCTCGCCACCGGCAAACATCTTCCCCTCCCCGAAGTGGCGGAAGTGCACCGCGTTCTCATCGATCATCTGCATGAGCTGTATTCCTTTTATGGGGAATATTCGGGGGTTCGCGTGGCCCGCAAGCATATCTCCTGGTATACCAAGGGGCTGGTCGGTTCTGCCAGGTTCCGTCACGCCATGAACCAGTTGCAAGCTACCGATCAGCAGTTGTCGGCAGTAAACGAATTTTTCAGTGAGCTTGCCGGCTATGGCCGGCGGTTGACTTACGTTGAAGCTGAGGAGCTGGTTGCATGACCATCATTAACGAAAACGACATTGCGCGCTGCGTGCGCAAGGCGATGAACGAGTATTTCGACGACCTCGACGGAGAAAAACCTCACGCCATCCATGATATGGTGATACGCAGCGTGGAGAAACCGCTCATCGAACTGGTCATGACCCGTGCCGGCGGCAACCAGACGCGCGCTGCCGAGTTGCTGGGCATCAACCGCAATACGCTCCGCAACAAGATGAAGCTGTATCAGATCAAATAGGCCGCTGCGGGTTCCAATTCAGCGTCCGGCACTCATGGTGGCGCAGAAACCGGCTAACCGGTTATCATGGCAGCCCGAACGGTAGCGTCATTCTCATCCAATAAAAATTCGAATGTCCATCAAACAAGCGCTTATCAGCGTTTCCGACAAAAGCGGCATTGTCGAATTTGCGCGTGAACTGCAACAGCTCGGAATCAGCCTGTTGTCCACCGGGGGAACCGCAAAGCTGCTGAGGGATGCCGGTCTCACGGTTACCGAGGTGGGCGAGTATACCGATTTCCCGGAAATGCTCGACGGAAGGGTGAAAACCCTGCATCCCAAAATACATGCCGGCATTCTCGCGCGCAAGGATGCAGCCGCGCACATGTCGGCGCTGCAAGGCGCGGCAATTCCCACCATTGACCTGGTAGTGGTGAATCTCTACCCATTCGGCCAGACCGTTGCCCGTCCAGATTGCACATTGGAAGATGCCATCGAGAATATCGATATTGGTGGTCCTACCATGGTACGTGCCGCAGCCAAGAATCATCAAAGCGTGGCGGTGGTGACAGATCCGGCGGACTACTCCCTTCTGCTGGATGAGTTTCGATCGAACGCGGGCACATTGACACCCGAGTTTCGCTTCCGATTGGCCTGCAAGGCCTTCTCGCACACCGCGGCTTACGATAGCGCCATCAGCAACTATCTTACCGCTATCGACAGTCGAAGCGGAGCACACCGGATTTTTCCGGATCGCCTGAACCTCAACTTCGGCATTGCCCAGCCCCTGCGCTACGGGGAAAACCCCCACCAGGAAGCGGCGTTCTACCGGGAGCCGGTCCTCGCTCCCGGTAGCCTGTCGACGTATGCCCAGTCGCAGGGCAAGGAACTTTCATACAACAATATCGCCGATGCGGATGCCGCATGGGAATGCGTCAAAACCTTCGAACTGCCCGCCTGCGTCATCATCAAGCATGCCAACCCCTGCGGGGTTGCGGTGGCAGACGGTCCGCTTGCAGCATACCGGCTGGCTTTCGCCACCGATCCAACTTCGGCATTCGGTGGCATCATCGCATTCAATCGCGCCCTGGATGGGCCTGCGGCCGAGGCGGTGGTCCAGCAGTTCGTGGAAGTGATCATTGCCCCGCAGTTCACTGCCGAGGCACGGGAGATACTCGCCCGAAAGGCCAATATACGCGTGCTGGCCGTGCCGCTTGAATCCGGAAGCAACGTTTTCGATTTCAAGCGCGTGGGCGGCGGATTGCTGGTCCAGACGCCGGATAATCTCAATGTCACTGCCGCCCAGCTGAAAGTCGTTACCAAAGCACAGCCGACGCCCCAGCAGCTGAAGGATCTGCTGTTCGCCTGGCGGGTGGCGAAATTCGTCAAATCCAATGCCATCGTGTTCTGTGCCAACGGGCAGACCCTGGGTGTCGGGGCAGGACAGATGAGCCGCGTGGACAGCGCGCGCATCGCCTCCATCAAGGCCCAGAACGCGGGGCTTTCGCTCGCTGGCTCGGCAGTCGCGTCGGATGCTTTTTTTCCATTTCGCGATGGCCTGGACGTAGTCGTCCAGGCAGGCGCCACAGCGGTCATTCAGCCCGGTGGCAGCGTGCGCGACGAAGAAGTCATTGCTGCGGCGGATGAGCAGGGTGTGACGATGGTACTGACCGGCGCGCGCCATTTCAGGCATTGAGAACTCCCCCGACAATGCCTGCAAGGATCTGAACTGGAGCCATGAAGCTACTCGTAATCGGCGCTGGCGGCAGGGAGCACGCACTGGCATGGAGATTTCTCCAGGCATCGCATCCTCTTCTTCGCCCCATCAGGGTTTATGCTGCGCCGGGCAATGCGGGGACGGCGCTCGAAGAGGGTCTTGAGAATATCGGCATTACCGCCATTCCTGATCTGATCGAATTTGCCAGGAAAGAGTCGATCGACTTCACCGTTGTCGGTCCGGAAGCGCCTCTGGCGGAGGGCATCGTCGATGCCTTCCGGGCAGCGGGGCAGAAAATATTCGGCCCCACCCGACAGGCGGCCCGCCTGGAGACTTCCAAGGCCTTCGCCAAGGCTTTCATGCAGCGCCATGGCATCCCGACCGCGGCATATGCCACATTCGACTCCGCTGCCGAGGCCCATCGATATATCGACGTGAAAGGCGCGCCCATCGTCATCAAGGCCAATGGCCTGGCCGCGGGCAAGGGCGTGACAGTGGCGCTGACGCTGGAGGAGGCGCATGCCGCCGTAGAGGCGTTGATCGCCGCAGATGGCGCGCAACCTGAAGATGGAGAAGCGCGCATCTTGATCGAGGAATACCTCGAAGGCGAGGAGGCCAGTTTTATCGTTATGGCGGATGGACGCCATGTGCTGCCTCTTGCCACCAGCCAGGATCACAAGCGCCTGAAGGATGGGGATAAAGGTCCGAATACCGGGGGCATGGGGGCCTGCTCTCCCGCAGCCATCGTCACCCCGGCCATGCACGCCCGCATCATGCGGGAGGTGATCAATCCCGTCATGAGCGGCATGGAACGGGAAGGGGAGCGTTACACGGGTTTTCTGTATGCCGGGCTGATGGTCGCGCCCGATGGCACCATAAAGGTCCTGGAATTCAATTGCCGCATGGGGGACCCGGAAACCGAAGTCATCATGCTGCGGCTGAAGAGCAACCTCGTCACGCTGATGGAAAATGCACTCAATGGAACCCTGGACAAGGTGGAGGCCGAGTGGGACCGGCGCGTCGCCGTGGGTGTGGTCATGGCGGCGCAAGGCTATCCCGGTTCGCCTCGCAAGGGCGATGTGGTGCATGGTCTGCCAAGTCTGCCAGGCCTCGTATCAGCGAACGAACAGGAAAAGGATTTTCATGTATTTCACTCCGGTACGGCGCTGGGAGGGGAAGGCGGAAAGAACATCGTGACAGCGGGCGGGCGTGTGCTGTGCGTGACCGCGCTGGGGGACAGCGTCAAACTGGCCCAGCGCAGAGCCTACGAAATCGCCGAGCAGATTCGCTTCGAAGGCTGCCAGATGCGGCGTGATATCGGCTATCGGGCTGCCAGCCACAATCGGAAGTAACTACAAGCAAGGACAAGCTGGACCTTATCAGGAGTCGAATGGATACCGCGCAGCAGGCGAGGGATTTTTTTACAGGGCTGCAACAGCGCATCGTGGCTGGCCTGGAAGAGGTGGACGGAAAATGTTTCCACCGCGACGAATGGCAGCGTGCCGAAGGGGGCGGAGGGCTGAGTTGCGTGCTGGAAGAGGGCAACGTGCTGGAGCGCGGGGGCGTCAATTATTCGCACGTATTCGGCGGAGGGCTGCCCGCTTCGGCGACAGCCGCCCGGCCGGAACTGTCTGGCCGAGGGTTCGAGGCAATGGGCGTGTCGCTCGTGCTTCATCCTCGCAATCCCTATGCGCCCACCGTTCACCTCAACGTGCGCTATCTGGAAGCACGCAAGGAAGGGGAGGAACCCGTGTGGTGGTTCGGCGGAGGCATGGA